>NZ_JBQDKB010000022.1:24854-43228 GCF_052094685.1 Marinobacter sp. | reverse complement strand
CAAAGCTGAGTTTAATTGATAATAAATGAGCGAATTAACCGAACGTTACACTAGGGGTTACATTTCTACTATCACTTCCCATAGCTCTCAGCCAAGAGCTGAATAACCATAGCGCCGGGTTACGGACATTTCCTTTAGTTTCTATTTCATCATGCGCTTTTATGCTTGTTGGTATGGACGTGTATACAGGCTCCGACGCCGAGGCACGAGTTATGTACGGCATCATCACGGGTATGGGTTTTATTGGTGGCGGGGCTATCTTTAAAAACCAAGAGGGTGCACAGGGTACCGCAACCGCAGCCGGTTTATGGGTCACAGCAGCCATTGGGATATCAGTAGCCTATAGCCGTTACGAAATCGCAGTTATCTTATCGGTTGTCGGGTTTACTATTTTTCATCTCTCTAAACCCTTTAAAAAAACCAACTCATAACGTGTTGCTGCCAAGGAGTATTTTTTGCCTGAACTGAAAACTGTTGGCTTATTTTTTATCACTGCACTTGCGGAAATTGTCGGCTGCTACTTGCCGTATCTCTGGCTTCGGGAAGGCAAAACAGTCTGGCTTCTAGTGCCTGGCGCGCTGAGCTTGGTCGCGTTCGTATGGTTTCTGTCACTGCATCCAACTGCTGCGGGCAGGGTTTATGCGGCTTATGGTGGTGTTTATATTTTCATGGCGATTTTGTGGCTATGGACCGTTAACGGAGTTCGGCCAACCACATGGGACATCGTGGGGTCTGCGGTGGCGCTGTTGGGCATGGCCATTATCATGTTCGCGCCTCGCACCACATAACCGGTTACTGCGATGCTCACCCACCGAGTGCCCTGCTCTCACCAACGCCCTTGTAGCGTTGCCACAATTCGGCGGCTATCGGCGCTATCCCGGTGTTCGCATAGATACAAGCCCTGCCAAGTCCCAAGCGCCAAGCGGCCGTGATGCACGGGCAATGTGAGTGAAGGGCCAATAAGTACACTCTTGATATGGGCCGGCATGTCGTCTGGGCCCTCCATAACATGCTCATAGTGCGGCGCACGTTCTGGCACCATCACGTTAAAGTGGCGCTCCAAGTCGCCGCGCACATCTGGATCAGCATTTTCATTAACCGCCAGCGAAGCCGAGGTGTGCTGAATAAACAGGTGCAGCAGCCCTACTTCGCAGTTGGTCATATCTGGCGCTTGAGCGAGAATTTCATTGGTTACCAAGTGAAATCCTCGTGGCAGGGGCGCCAGCTCAACAAATGTCTGATCCCAGATCATGACAACTCCTGTCTGTTATTTCTGAAGGTCATCCCAAGGGTGCATGGGCAAAGCGGCTTCGGTCGTCTCCGCATCAAAGGTGCTACGGAAGTAATCCATGGCTTTTTCTGCTTCGTTTAATTCATCAAACCGTGCGATGTGGTAAATCGCCTCTCCCTCATTTACCAAGGGTAAATTGTTTACACAAATTACGATGCCAGAACAGGGTGAAATAATGGCCGTTTCGGACGCCCCAAAAGGATCAGCCACCATGGCCAGTTTTTGGCCTTTGCGCACTTTTTGGCCAAGCTTGGCAACGGGCCGCATAATGCCGTCTATGTCTGCCCTCACCCACTGGGAGTTGGCAGCAATTTCCGAGCGTTTTTTTGGGGTTTTCCGGCCTTTCAGGGGCGGCAACATTTCCAGTTCGCGCATCACGCGCATCACGCCTTTTACGCCACTGCTGATAACCACATCGTCAAAGCGCAGGGCTTCGCCACCTTCGTAGGTGATAACAGGGATATCCAGGGAGTCTGCATAGGCCCGCAAGCTGCCATCGCGCAGGCCAGCGTTAATAATGACCGGCGCGCCAAAGGCTTCAGCCATTCGGGTGGTTTCCGGGTTTTTTAGCTCTGCACGGATTTGCGGCAGGTTGAAGCGGTTAACCGCGCCCGTGTGCAAGTCAATGATATGGCTTACGTGCTCCATAATTTGGGTACGCAACAGATAAGCAATTCGCCCGCCCAGGGAGCCAGATTCGGTGCCGGGAAAACACCGATTAAGGTCGCGCCTGTCTGGCAAGTAACGGGTGCGCTGCAAGAACCCGAAGATGTTTACGATAGGTACGGCCACCAGCGTACCGCGCACATGTCGAAGCGCTGAGTTGGTCAACACGCGACGCACAATTTCTACGCCGCAGATTTCATCGCCGTGTATTGCACCACAAACCATCAATACCGGGCCATCCCTGCGCCCGTGTACAATTTCTACAGGTATGGTCAAGGGCGTATGGGTGTACAACTTTGCCACGGGAATTTCTATGGTTTGCCGGGTGCCAGGCTGAACCTGTACCCCAGCCATTTCAAAGGGCGCTCGCGCCATCGATTAACCTCTGCCTTTGGTTTTTGTGCGCCAAGGCGCATGATTTTTTTCAATCCAGTTAACAATCATGCCCGCCACGTTTTTTCCGGTGGCGTTTTCAATACCTTCCAGGCCGGGCGAGGAGTTTACTTCCATCACCAGAGGCCCTCGGCTTGAGCGCAACAGATCAACACCGGCTACGTTCAGGCCCATGGCTTTGGCTGCGGTAATGGCGGTTTTGCGCTCTTCCGGTGTAATGCGAACCAAGGAAGCACTGCCTCCACGGTGCAAATTAGAGCGAAACTCACCTTCAGCGCCTTGGCGCTTCATGGCGGCGATGACTTTATCGCCAATTACGAAACAACGAATATCCGCACCGCCGGCCTCTTTGATGAATTCCTGCACCAAAATATCAGCTTTAAGGCCCATGAAAGCCTCAATCACACTTTCTGCAGCCGTACGCGTTTCTGCCAGCACCACGCCTATGCCCTGGGTACCCTGAAGGAGCTTGATCACCACGGGTGCACCTCCCACCATTTTCAGCAGTTCTGGCACGTTGTCTGGTTTGTTGGCAAAGCCTGTTACCGGCATGCCTACACCCTTGCGGGCAAGCAATTGCAAAGAACGTAGTTTGTCTCGGGAGCGGGTAATGGCAACTGACTCGTTTACCGGGAACGTGCCCATCATTTCAAACTGGCGCAACACCGCCGTGCCGTAAAAAGTAACGGAAGCCCCGATACGAGGAACCACAACGTCAAAATTCTCCAGTACTTCCTCATGATAGTGTATGCGGGGACTGGCCGAAGTAATGTTCATGGAGCAGTGCAGGCAATCAATCACCTTCACTTCATGGCCACGGTTAACGCCCTCTTCCACCAGACGGCGGGTGGAATACAAATGTCGATTACGGGACAAAACTGCAATTTTCATGTTTTCAGGCCTTAAAAGTCGGTTCCCCGGCAAGGTAGGAAGCTTCGGGGTGAATGGTCGCGCGGCCCGCCATCGCGGTACGCCCAAGTAGCATACGGAACCGCATGGAGTCGCGGTTTGTTAGTGTCATTTCAATAGGCCAGCTTTCACTGCCAACCACCAGCGTGGTCTCTATAACCAACCGCAATTCTTTATGGCCACCAGAATCTGATACATCGCGCTCATCAAGAACTTTGGCATCGCACTCCACCACCTGGTGCAGATCATTCTGAACCGGGTGAACCCAAAACCGCACCCGGCGCTCGCCGTCTTTTGTGTAGGGTTCCGTTCGGAAGGTGTGTAAACAGGAGGTGCGGGCACCGGTATCCACTTTTGCTTTGATCTGCTTAATATCCAGATCTGGCAATGCTATCCATTCTCGCCAGCCCAGGCTGACTTTATTTTCCGCCGATGTCGGCACATCCGAACTAATAACTTCAGCTGTTTTTGTGGACATCCAACCGTTCCTTTTCAGTGGCTTGCTCCAGACCCATCAGTTGCACACGGAAGGGCTCGGAATGACTGCCTGCATAGATACTTGTATGGGGAAAGGGTATTTCTATACCTTCCCCATCTAGGGTTTTCTTGATGGCAACGAGCATGCCGCTTTTACCTTCAAGCACTTTGTCTTTTGGCACCCAGAAAGAGAATTGCAGATCCACCGATGAAGGGCCAAACGCGGTGACCAAAACAAATGCTTTCGGCTCCTCCAAACAAACCGGATCTTTTTCAGCCAATGCCAACAACAACGTTTCTACCTTCTGGACATCTTCAGCATAGGCAATACCTACCTGAAGGTCGATTCTGCGTATCGGAAACCGAGACCGGTTAACCACCGGGGTCTTAATTAGCGTTTCGTTTGGGATACGCACATAAAGGTTGTCGCGGGTACGCAGCTTTACGCTAAGCATATCTATGCCTACGACTTCTCCCCTGGTGACATCCACTTCGATGACGTCGCCAATTTCAAAAGGCTTTTCCACCAACAGGAACAGCCCACTAATCATGTTGGAGGCAGATGTTTGCGAGGCGAAGCCAATGGCGACGGTAAGAATACCCGCCGCGCCCAGTACTACATCCAGAGAGAACCCAGCCTCTCGCAGTGCCGCTACACCAAACAGTATAAAGATGACGTAAAACACCAACCGCCGGAACATAACGGTATGGTGGCGGGAGCTACGTGTAGACATCACCCGCGCTACACTGCGCGCTGCCAGTGATCCAAGAATCGACCCCAGCACCAGTAAAAAGCCAGCGCTAATCCATTGCCCCCAAGCTATATCGGTAAACACATTCACTGCCCCTGTTTTCAAACCTTCAACCACTATGGTTAATTCGCAGCAATTCCTCTAGCCAAACACCCGGTCAATAGCCCGCACTAATCGCCCTCTCGCGGCCTTTTCCCGGGCAGGAGCCACTTGGTCGCAGGCGCCAGCGGCCACAGGTAGCGCCTGATCGACATGCAAGCTTGCGGAAATCATGTCGGTTTCCATTTCTACAACCACGCCTGGCGTCCACAGTTGCCCCCGATCATTCTGGTGCAGAGACAATAACGGTGTCGGCAGACTGAAACGCTCCAACAGCAGTGCCTCAGGCCGGCGATTAATAATAGTAACCGGGGTTACCGCGCGCCAAGGTCGTTTGGGAACCGCCTCCAGTACCAAACGTGCATAACTGGCCGACGAATAACACAGTTCGCCTTCCATGGTATTGCGCCCCACCCATGTATAGGAGGGTACTGCCAGAGGAACCTCTGCCAGCACAGTCTGCTTCGGCCCAACACACACTCTCATCCATACCACCACGCCAACATAAATCGTGCACCGCGCCCCGCTCGGAATGGTTAGCGCCTGGTAAGGGCGGATCACTGTGGGCAGTTTCGCCACCGCAGGTATAAAGGTGACGGTTGACGAGTCCCCTTCTCGAATAAATCGCTGCAGGGATACATCTGTATGTGGCAGGCTATCGCCAATAGATTCTGTCCAGCCTACTGGCTCGGTCTCCGGCGGCCGGGTTTCCGTGCGAATTTGCCATTCAGTATCCAACAGAGTCACCCACAGCCGCACATGTCCAAGCTTATGGTGCTGGGTTTGACCAGAAACAAACTCGTATGTCTGGCCCCAAACACCATCACGCCGGCTTTCTGTTTGATTGTCCATAAACGATGTAAATCTCCCACGATTACGGCTGCTAATATTGTGACAACTATAATCCAAACGATGCGTTCGAACGAATATCTAACTATGTGATTTTATGGCCTGATGGCGATGTAATTACCCGTATTTTCAAAGCCCGGAACCCGACACGGAATAGCCAATGACACAACTGGTATGGTTCAGAAACGACCTGCGAACGGCCGATAACCCAGCGCTTGCCGCTGCCTGTGAAGAGGCCAGTAAAACCGGACACATTCGCGCCTGCTTCATTCTCACACCGGCACAATGGCAGGAACACGACTGGTCGCCAGCACGGGTTCAGTTTGTTGTAGCTCACGCAAATGCATTGGCTGAAGAACTGGCAAAGCTAGGCATAGCGCTTTCGTTCATAAGCGCTGACCGCTTCAACGACAGCATTACAGCGCTAGAAAACCACTGCCAAAAGCACGGCGTACGCCAACTCCACTTTAATGAAGAGTATGGCATTAATGAGCGCAAGCGCGATAAGGCAGTGAAACATCGCTTTGATGAGCTTGGCATTGCAACTCGCAAGTATCGTGACCAGACCGCGGCCCCCGTTGGCGAAATACTGACCGGTCAGAGTGAGCCCTACTCCGTGTTTACCCCGTTTTCTCGCCGCTGGCGCAAGTGGATTGACAACAACCAGCCAACGCTCTATCCGATACCCAAAGCCCAAGGCGAAGCTATACAGCCAGAACGCATAACGTACATTCCGGAAGGTTTTGAAAACGCGCCGCCAGCACTGGTAGAAACTGGGGAGGATGCGGCACAGGATCAACTGGAGCGCTTTCTTAATGAAGACGGAGGCGCTTACAAAGAGCAAAGAGACTTCCCCGCCTTTGATGGCACCAGCCAGCTCTCACCGTATTTGGCCAACGGCGTGCTCTCGGGCCGTCAATGCCTGATTGCAGCACGACAGGCGCAGAGCATGGGAGGTAATCAGGAAGGATTGTTAACCTGGATAAACGAAATTGCCTGGCGGGATTTCTACATCAACATTCTGTATCACTACCCACGGGTGAGCATGCATCGCGCTTATAAGCCAGAAACCGAAGCGCTGCGATG
The DNA here is from genome assembly GCF_052094685.1 of Marinobacter sp. Taxonomy (GTDB): domain Bacteria; phylum Pseudomonadota; class Gammaproteobacteria; order Pseudomonadales; family Oleiphilaceae; genus Marinobacter. Next base: position 36,706 of record NZ_JBQDKB010000022.1, on the reverse strand, counting down.
GAATGACCCAAGCCAGCACTTTGAAACGTGGAAATCCGGCAACACCGGCATCCCCTTGGTTGACGCAGCCATGCGCCAGCTTAACCAAACCGGCTGGATGCACAACCGGCTGCGCATGGTTACGGCAATGTTTCTGACAAAAAACCTGTTTATCGATTGGCGGCGGGGCGAGGCCTACTTCATGTCCAAACTGGTGGATGGCTTTTTGGCTTCGAACAACGGCGGCTGGCAATGGAGCGCGTCCACCGGCACCGATGCGGCGCCCTACTTCCGGGTGTTCAACCCGGTTACCCAGAGCGAACGTTTTGATCCAAAGGGAGAGTTTATCCGCGAGTGGGTGCCTGAACTGGCAAAGCTGGATAACAAGCGCATCCACGATCCGTCTAAAGGGGGCGTTATCCCCAGTGGATACCCTAGGCCGATCGTTGATCTGAAGGAAAGTAGAAAGGAGGCGATAGCCAGATTTCAGGCGCTAAAAAACTAAACTGAGGAGCAAACAGGGCAATCAGGGTCTTTGCTTAGCTTCATTTCACGCCACTGCATTTCCCAGGCATCCAGAATCAGCAGACGACCCACAAGCGGCCTACCAACGCCAGAAATAACCTTAATGGCCTCCATGGCTTGAACAGAACCAATCATGCCGACGAGTGGCGCAATTACCCCAGCCTCGGAACAAGTCAGGTCTTCATTGCCCTGCTCTGGGTACAGACAATGATAACAGGGGGAATCTGGCTGTCTGCTATCGTAAACACTGAGCTGGCCTTCACCCCGAATAGCTGCGCCCGAGATCAGCGGAACACCAGCCGCTACACAGGCACGGTTAAGGGCAAACCTTGTCGCAAAATTGTCTGAGCAATCCAGCGCCACGCTTGCGTTGGCAACTTCATGGGCAAAATCGTCCTGATCGAGGCGACGGTTAACTACGGATACAGACACACCCGGGTTGATACTGCGCACACGGGCAGCCAAGGTTTCTGCTTTGGGCTCACCAATTTGCGCGGTTTCAAACGCTATCTGGCGCTGCAGATTAGCCAACTCAATCACGTCATCGTCTATCAGTGTTAAGTGGCCCACCCCCGCAGCACCAAGATACAGCGCAACCGGGCAGCCCAAACCACCAGAACCAACCACCACTACCCGGGCGGATTTCAAGGCTTGCTGGCCGGCAATGTCGAATCGTGGCATTAGAATCTGACGGCTAAAACGCAGAAGCTCTTCATCACTCAGCATGGTCGGCTCCTTGTTGGGCCCACTGACCCAGTGTCATTCGATCGTTGCGGCCATAATCTTTCCGGCTTTTTACCTGGGTAAACCCACGCTCAGAAAACAATGCCTGAACCGCACTGGCTTGATCAAAACCGTGTTCCAGCAGCAACCAGCCGTTGTTGTTCAGCCAAGCGGGTGCTTCCGCCACAATCTGGCGAATGTCATCTAACCCATCTACACCGGCCACCAACGCAGAGGCAGGCTCAAAACGTACATCGCCTTCGCCAAGGTGGTCATCGTCAGAGGCTATGTAAGGAGGGTTGGAAACAATCAGGTCAAAGCGGTCGGTCGGCAAGCCGGCAAACCAGCTGCTTTGAAAAACATTCACCGGCAACCGCAATTCGCGGGCATTGGCTTGGGCCAGTGCAATCGCATCTTCTTGTAGGTCGCAAGCCGTGATTAGCCAGTTTGGCTGTTCGCTGGCCAATGCCAAGGCAATGGCGCCAGTGCCGGTGCCCATATCGAGCACCTTCGCATCATCCGGTAAGGATAATGCCAGCGCTTGCTCCACCAGGCATTCGGTATCTGGCCTGGGGATCAGCGTACTGCTGCTCACTTTGAATGGAAGTGACCAGAATTCTTGGTGGCCCAGCAGGTAGGCAACCGGCATACCTTCAATGCGCTGGGCAACCAAACGCTCAAACTCTGCAACAACGGCGGCGCCCACTTCGCGCTCGGGAAACGCGCGAAAACTGGTGCGGCTGAGGCCACTAACATGGTTAAGCAGCAACTCGGCATCCAGCCGTGGTGTTTCGCCACCAATCATGGCAACTGCCTCACCCAGCAAAACTTCGCAAGTCAGTAATGGTTTACTCATCATCAGAAAGCGAGGCCAATAGCTCCGCTTGATGCTCTTGTTGAAGAGGCACAACCATAGAGCCCAGATCGCCAGCGATCACATCATCAAGTTTGTACAGCGTGAGGTTAATTCGATGGTCGGTTACCCGGCCTTGGGGGAAATTGTAGGTGCGGATGCGCTCAGAGCGATCGCCGCTTCCCACGAGGCTTTTGCGAGTCTCTGCCATGGATTTTTGTTGGCGCTCGGTTTCAATATTTTGCAGTCTTGAATTCAGAAGGCTCATGGCTTTGGCGCGGTTTTTATGCTGCGAACGCTCTTCCTGACACTCCACCACAATGCCGCTTGGCACGTGCGTAATTCGGATGGCAGAATCGGTTTTGTTTACGTGCTGACCACCGGCGCCGGAGGCGCGGAACGTATCTACCCGTAGGTCTGCCTTGTTAATCTCAATAGCCTCGGACTCATCCGCCTCGGGCATAACGGCCACCGTGCAGGCCGAGGTATGGATACGACCCTGGGATTCAGTTTCTGGCACTCGCTGCACCCGGTGTGCGCCGGATTCGAATTTTAGTGCGCCATACACAGCGTCACCCGCAACCCGGGCAATAATTTCTTTGTAACCGCCGTGCTCACCTTCATTCTCGTTCAGCACTTCGATCTGCCAGCGTTTACGCTCAGCGTACCGGCTATACATGCGGAACAAGTCGCCAGCGAAAATGGCCGCCTCATCACCGCCAGTGCCTGCACGGATTTCCAGGAATACGTTTTTGCCATCATTGGGATCTTTCGGCAGCATTAACCGCTGTAACTCTTCATCCAGCTCTTCGGTTTTCTGCTCGGCAATGCCCAGCTCTTCGGCGGCCATCTCGCGCATATCTGCATCGCCGTCTTTGGCCAGCTCTTTGGCCTCGCTGATATCGTCGAGCGACTGCTTCCAAGACTGAAAGCACTGCACAACCGGCTCAATTTCGGCAAACTCCCGGGATAACTCCCGGAACCTGTCCTGGCGGGCAATGGTGGCAGGATCGCTAAGCAAAGCACTCACCTCCTCGAAGCGTTCAACAAGCTGCTCGAGGCGGGACTGTATTGATGATTTCATAGTTTTTCCGGGGTGGTCGTTACGTCTGCGTCCAACACATCAAGCTGATGCAGCTCTCTCAGCCATTCGGTCACCTCGACGCGCCCTTCGGTGGTGGCCTTACGAACCTGAATAGATGGCTCGTGCAGGAGTTTGTTTGTAAGGCCCCGTGCAAGGCTGCGCAAAGCAGTTTCGGGATCGCCGCCATTTCGCAGGGAACGCAGGGCTTTTTCTGTTTCTACATCTCGCAACACTTCCGCACGCTGTCGAAACTGTTTCAACGTGGAAACCGCATCCAGTGCGCGGAGCTGGCTGAGGAATTCCTGCACACCGCCTGCTATAAGATTTTCAGCTTCACGGGCCGCACCCTCTCGGGTACGAACATTTTCTTCAATAACCTGGCGCAGATCATCCACGGTGTAAAGATACACATCGGCCAGGGACGCCACTTCCGGTTCGATATCCCGAGGCACGGCAATATCCACCATGAAAAACGGCCGATGCTTGCGCTTCTTTAGAGAACGCTCAACCGCACCCTTACCAAGAATCGGCAAGGGGCTGGCGGTGGAGGAAATGATGATATCCACATCGGCCAGATAATCTGGAATTTCCGAAAGCAGAATGCCCCGGCCACCTCTGGGTTGTGCCACGGTTTGCGCTCGTTCGAGCGTGCGGTTAGCTACAATAAAATTCTTCACGCCCGCATCGGCGAGGTGGCGGGCAACCAATTCGATGGTTTTACCCGCACCGATCAGCAACGCCTTGTTACGCGACATGTCCGCAAAAATCCGATGAGCCATGTTTACGGCAGCATAGGCAACAGAAACCGGGTTTTCGCCAATGGCGGTCTGCGTGCGAACACGCTTGGCAACGGAGAATGTGTGCTCAAACATGCGAGAGAGAAAAGAGCCACTCCCCCCGTGTTCCCGGGCCAGAGCATAGGCATCTTTTAATTGGCCAAGAATCTGTGGCTCGCCCAGAACCATTGAATCTAGCCCAGCCGCAACGCGCATCATGTGCCGTACGGCATCTGCGTCGCGGTGGATGTAAAGTACGTCCTCAAGCTCAGCGGCATCCAGATCGTGAAAACCAGCCAGCCAGCGCAATACCAAGGGCGCGCAGTCGGCATCGCCGGCAAGGTAAAGCTCGGTTCTGTTACAGGTTGAAAGAATTGCAGCTTCACTAGCGCCAGACGCCGCCCGCAACTCTACAAACGCCTCTGACATACGCTCAGGCGTAAACGCAACCCGTTCCCTTAGTTCAATAGGGGCGGTGCGATGATTGATTCCCAGCGTTAGCAGTGCCATTTCTTGATTTTACAATCCTCATCAGGTGGCTGTGCATATGAACACCATTTTGCAGGCATTTTAGCGGCCGAAGCCTTCAGCTGCCACCCAAAACCACCTGCGCTTCGGGAAGTGCGGACAGGTTGGGCAAGAACAGGAGCTTATGCCATTATAGGGAATCGGCGCACACCGGAGCCCTACTCAGCTCAAAAAAGGGAAGGATTCCGGGTAATTCAGAGTGCGTAGCCAACAAATCACGGGAAGTTGCATGCACAAATCCGCACCACTTTTGGTTACCTGTCTACTCGGCCTATCACTGTCAGGTTGTGCCAGTATAACCGGTTCTGGGCATTCGCCTGTTGCTGATGAAACAACTGCCACGGATACCCACGAAAACTCCGGGCAGATGAACAGCGAGCCGCCCATAGAGTACGCAGATTTTGAGCCAGAAACACTATACCTGCTGCTTTCAGCAGAAATTGCCGCGCAGCGGGGCCGGTACGACGTTACGCTTGTTAATTACCTAAGGGCTGCACAGCAATCCCGAGACAAAAAAGTGATTGAGCGGGCCATGCGCATTGCCCAGTCGCTCAACGGCGACAACGCCCAGAAACAAATAGCTCAATTATGGCTTGAAGTAGACCCAGGTAACCTTCAAGCATTGCGGGTTTCTGCCATTCAAGCGGTTAAACGCAATGAACTTGAAGCCGCCCTAGGGTACATGGAACAAATTCTGGACCAAGGTGAAGACGCAGATTTCGACAGCCTTGCAGCCATGGCCGGAAACCTACCACCAGAACAGCAAAAGGAACTGCTGGCGCTGTATGAAGAGATGGCAAACCGCCACCCAGACACCCCGGAACTGGAATACAGCATTGCCTTGCTGCTAAAAATCACAGGCGACCCTGAAACGGCGCTCAACCGCCTAGAGCCGTTACTTGCCGCCCAACCCAACTTTCAGCCGGCGATCATCCTGAAGGGCGATCTTCTGTATCAGACAGACAGAGAGAACGAAGCCCTTGAGCACCTGATGGTAAATACCCGTCGCTTCCCAGCAAACCGCCAGATGGGCACACTTTATGGGCGCATGCTGATCAGTGAAGGCGAGCTGCAAGCCGCCCAAGACGAATTCAGCCGGTTGGCAGAGCGCTATCCGGATAATCCCGGCATACGGCTTTCACACGCACTTGTAGCCTTAGAAAACGGAGAGCTCGATCTTGCTAAAGAAGAGCTGACTCAACTAACCGAACAAGGCCACCACATCAGCGAAGCCAGCTACTACCTTGGTAGAATTGAAGACGAGGCCGGCAACACAGAGCAAGCCATCGGATACTACCAAAGCGTGGAACAGGGCAACTATTACTTCCCCTCCTTGGCCCGAGCCAGCGCACTACTTACCGAAGAAGGCAAGCTGGATGAGGCGCTAGAAAACATTCGCACTATGCGTAGCGTTAACCCTGAGCAGGCAGAAAATTTCTGGCTACTTGAGGTCAATCTCCTGCTCGACCAGAGAATGCAACAGGAAGCCCTCAAAGCAGCTTCTGACGCACTTGAAGAGCACCCAGACAACATACAAATCCGCTATGCACGGGCCATGCTATTCGACGCCCTAAATCAACCAGGCAAAGCTGAGGCAGACCTTAAACGGATTATTGAGAAGGACGCTGAAAACGCAGTTGCCCTTAACGCCTTGGGTTACATACTCTCAACCCGAACGGATCGGCTGAAGGAAGCCCGCGGCTACATTGAACAGGCCCTGGCTCTGGACCCTGAAAACCCCGCAATTCTAGACAGCATGGGCTGGATTCTTCTTCAGGAAGGCCAAATCCAACCCGCACTGGATTACTTATCCCGCGCTTGGGCAGCCTACCCAGACCCAGAAGTCGCGGCCCACTATGGCGAAGCCTTGTGGCTAAGCGGAGCAAAAGAACAGGCCCAGATTATCTGGAAGGAAGGGCTTGAACAGGATGCCGACCAAACGGTTTTGAAGGAAACCATTGAACGACTGACCCGCAATGGTGACAAGTGATGCAGAGATTTTTTCGCACATGCCTTGCCCTGTTACTAATCGTAGGTCTCAACGCCTGTACAACCATTCAGCTAGAGCCGCTACCAGAGGGGCTGACCGATCAGCCGCCAGCCGACTGGCAGGATCGCTCCGCAAAACTCAGACAGTTCGACCACTGGCAACTGCTAGGCAAATTGGCCGTACGCCAGCCTTCAGACAGTGGCACTGCCATCATCAATCATTGGATACAACAAGGCGAAGCCTACGATCTCGCACTATCATCGTCCTTTCTCGGAATGGGCAGCACGTCCCTGAAAGGCGTGCCCGGGTTCATTGAGCTGACACTCTCGAACGGTGAGACATATCGCTCTGGCGACCCAGACGCCCTGATGAAGGCCGCAACCGGCTGGCAACTGCCGCTACAAAGCCTGACATGGTGGATCCGCGGCCTACCGGCACCGGATGGCGATTTCCGCCTACTGTTTGATGATAAAGATGAACTGGCGATGATTCGACAGGCTGGCTGGGAGATTCGTTACGACCGCTGGCACGAGCCACAAGGTGACCAACCCGCCTTACCTGCGAGAATTACCGCAGTGAAAGAGCAGAAGCGGGTACGCGTGGTTGTAAGCAGCTGGCGGGACCTAACCCCGTGACAGGGTCTATCACGCTGCCCTCACCGGCTAAACTGAACCTCTTTTTGCACATTATTGGCCAACGCCCAGATGGCTACCACGAACTCCAAACGCTGTTTCAGTTTCTTGATTACGGCGACGACATTACCCTGACTCTGACCCCAGAACGCCCCGGGGTGCGCCTAGAAACCCCCATCCCCGGCGTTCCAGACGGAGATAACCTAATAATCAAGGCAGCCCTAGCCCTTACAAAAAAGGCCCCTGGGGAGCTATCTGGCGTCAGCATTGCCATCAAAAAACGCTTGCCCATGGGAGGAGGGCTTGGCGGCGGAAGCTCAAATGCGGCCACTACACTGCTAGGATTAAACCACCTGTGGAGGCTCAATCTCGGGCTTGATGAGCTGGCAGAAATGGGCCTATCTCTCGGCGCAGATGTACCGGTTTTTGTACGCGGCCACGCTGCCTTTGGTGAAGGTGTAGGAGAAAAACTGACCCCGGCCCACCCTCCGGAAGACTGGTTTTTGGTGCTAAAACCTGACTGCACCATCAACACCGGAAAGATATTTTCAGCGCAAGGCTTGACAAGGGACACCCCTAGAATCAGAATAGCGCCCGCTTTTGAGGGAGACGCCTCGAGGTACCGAAACGACTGTGAAGATGTAGTCAGAAGACTGTATCCTGAAGTCAACACGAGCATGGAATGGCTCACACAATTCGGACCTGCAAGATTAACCGGAACCGGGGCTTGCATATTTGGACGTTTCCCTACAGAATCCGCAACCCGGATCATCTGGGAAAGCAAACCTTCCGGCATCGTAGGGTTCGTAGCTAAAGGGGTGAACGTTTCACCTCTTCACCAAAAGCTAGCAGAGCTAAAATGATGCCAAAGAAGCACGATACTGGGGTGTCGCCAAGTGGTAAGGCAACGGGTTTTGATCCCGTCATGCGCAGGTTCGAGTCCTGCCACCCCAGCCATTTTTCTCCCGATTCTTCTGATTCAAACGCCGAAACCGAGAAGGATGCCATCGTGTCAAAACTGATGATTTTCTCAGGCAACGCCAATACAGAGCTTGCCCACGCTATCGCCAAAAAACTCCACATCCCTATGGGAGAAGCCACCGTAGGCAGCTTCAGCGATGGCGAAACCACCGTAGAAATTAATGAAAATGTACGCGGCCACGATGTCTTCATCATCCAGCCCACGTGCTACCCCACCAATGACAACCTGATGGAATTGATCGTGATGGCCGACGCCCTGCGCCGCGCTTCCGCATCACGTATCACGGCAGTTATTCCATACTACGGCTACGCTCGCCAGGATCGCCGCGTGCGCTCCAGCCGGGTTGCCATCAGCGCCAAAATCGTTGCAGACATGATTTCCAGCATCGGTGTTGACCGTGTACTGACCGTAGACCTTCACGCAGACCAAATTCAGGGCTTTTTCGACGTACCGGTAGATAACATCTACGCTACTCCGGTTCTGCTTGAAGACATCGAGAAGCAACGATTCGAGAACTTCGTCGTCGTATCTCCGGACGTAGGCGGCGTTGTACGTGCCCGGGCCGTTGCCAAGCGACTGGACGATGCCGATCTAGCCATTATCGATAAGCGTCGCCCGAAGGCTAACGTATCCCAGGTTATGCACATCATTGGTGACGTTAAAGACAAGACCTGCATTCTGGTCGACGATATTGTGGATACCGCAGGCACCCTGTGCAAAGCGGCGAATGCCCTGAAAGAACGTGGCGCATCCAGGGTAGTGGCTTATATCACTCACCCCGTTCTATCCGGCCCCGCTATTGAGAACATTAACGCCTCAGATCTGGACGAGCTCGTTGTATGCGATACGATCCCACTGAGTGAAAAAGCGAAAAACTGTGATAGAATCCGCCCCCTCAGCATGGCTGGACTGCTCGCGGAATCCATTCGCCGCGTTAGCAACGAAGAATCTATTAGCGCCTTGTTTGAGAATGTCTGAGTAGGCTGCAGGCCATAATCCTCGGAAAAACAAAACGTTATTGAAAGTCTTCAAGAAGATACCGAGTCGGGAGCCTAAACAGGCTCCCGACTCTTTTAGTCAGCCGGAAACATCCGGCTTTTCGGAAACATCACCTGTCCCAACGCCTGGTCGCGGGCAGTTCAGGTGACGATTGAGGTACAAACCATGTCTCAGGACTTTGTTATTGAAGCATTTCCTCGTGACGACCAGGGGAGAGGTGCGAGCCGCCGCCTGCGTCGCGAAGAACGTAAAATTCCAGCCATCATCTACGGTGCTGGTAAAGAAGCCACTCCGATTTCCATCTGGCACAACGAGCTGAAAAAAGCTCTGGAAAACGAAGCCTTCTTCTCTCACATCCTGACCATTGAACTGAATGGCAAGAAAGAGAGCGTAATCCTGAAGGATCTTCAGCGTCACCCGTACAAGCTTCTGCTGACCCACGCGGACTTCCAACGCGTTAAGAAAGATCAGGAAATAGTTGTTCAGGTTCCGCTACACCTGCTGAACGAAGACACTGCCCCTGCAATCAAAACCTTTGGTGGCGTTGCATTCCGTCTGATGACCGAGGTTGAGGTAGCCTGTCTGCCTAAGCACCTGCCCGAGTTCATCGAAATCGACATGGCTGATGTCGAGATGGATCAGGTTGTTCACATGAGCGATCTTAAGCTGCCAGAAGGCGTTCGTATTCCAGCCTTGCAACACGACGGCGAGCACGACCAAGCTGTTGTGTCTGTTAGCAAGCCGAAAGGCGTCAAGGCTGACGAAGCTGAAGACGAAGCTGAAGGCGAAGGCGAAGAAGGCGAAAGCAAGGAGTAATCACTCCGGAGGCGTTGGCAGATGGCACAGGATATTGTCATGGTGGTTGGGCTGGGTAACCCCGGTTCTGATTACGAGAATACCCGTCATAATGCCGGCGCCCTCTTCGTTGAAGCACTGGCCCGTGAAGCGGGTCAGTTGCTCCGCCCCGAAAAGAAATACCACGGGCACTATGCCCGCATTCAGTGGCAAGGCATTGAGCTTCACCTACTGAACCCCGCTACCTTTATGAACCGCAGCGGCCTGTCTGTAAAAGCCCTCGCGGACTTTTTTAAGATTTCCCCCTCCCAGATTCTGATCGCTCACGACGAGCTAGACCTCCCCCCTGGCACCGCTAAGCTTAAAAAAGGCGGAGGTCATGGCGGACACAATGGCCTAAGAGACACCATCGCCCACTTGGGCACCAATGAATTCCAAAGGCTACGTATTGGCATTGGTCACCCCGGCGACAGTCGCAAAGTAACCGGCTACGTACTGGGCCGCCTAGGCAAGCGCGAAACAGAAGACCTGAGTGCAGTATTCGACGAAACCATGCGGGTTTTACCCGACGCAGCCTCCGGCAACCTCGCCGCTGCCATGAATCGCTTGCACAGCTTCAAGACTACCACTGCCTGAGCCTTTTCGGCTGCACTGTTGGCTAATCCGCCACCCCTGTTATCACTTACTCGCACCTGCTGCCGGACACCGGTATAATCCGGCCAAATTTTCTAGCACCAGCAGAGGCACTTCATGGGTTTTAACTGCGGCATCGTCGGCCTTCCTAACGTCGGCAAATCCACCCTGTTCAACGCACTGACCAAAGCAGGCATTGGCGCGGAAAACTTCCCGTTCTGCACCATCGAGCCTAACGCTGGCGTGGTCGCCATGCCTGACCCCCGGCTTACCAAGCTTGCGGAAATCGTCAATCCACAACGTACCGTGCCTACGACCATGGAATTTGTGGACATAGCAGGCCTTGTAGCCGGCGCATCCAAAGGTGAAGGCTTGGGCAACCAGTTCTTGGCCAACATTCGCCAGACTGAAGCCATTGCCCACGTAGTGCGCTGTTTTGACGACCCCAACGTTATTCACGTTGCTAACAAAATCGATCCGGCCGCCGATATTGAGATCATCAATACGGAGCTTGCCCTTGCAGATATGGACACCGTAGAGAAAGCAATCAAGCGCGTACAACGGATTGCCAAAAGCGGTGACAAAGAAGCAAAAGCTCAGATTGAAATTTTTGAACGCCTGCTGCCGGTATTGAACGAAGGCAAGCCGGTGCGAAGCATGGGGCTAGATAAAGACGAACTATTATTGATCCGCGAGCTATGCCTGCTCACTATCAAGCCGACTATGTACATTGCTAACGTTAGTGAAGATGGTTTCGAAAATAATCCGTATCTGGATACCGTGCACGAGATTGCATCCGCAGAGAACGCCGTTGTCGTTCCCATCTGCAATAAAATCGAGTCCGAGATTTCAGAGCTGGAGGACGACGAGAAGAGCATGTTTCTGGGTGAAATGGGCATGGAAGAGCCAGGACTTGATCGGGTTATCCGCGCAGGATACAGCCTGCTAGGCCTACAGACCTACTTCACAGCCGGCGTAAAGGAAGTACGCGCCTGGACAGTTAAGATCGGTGCCACTGCCCCGCAGGGCGCGGCAGTTATCCACACAGACTTTGAACGCGGGTTTATTCGCGCTGAAGTTATCGCCTATGACGATTTCGTGCAATACAACGGCGAAGCCGGGGCAAAGGAAGCCGGGAAATGGCGCTTGGAGGGCAAAGAATACATCGTTAAAGACGGCGACGTTATCCACTTCCGCTTTAACGTTTAAGTGAAATGACTGAGGCTGCGCAGGAAAGACTGCGCAGCCTCTTTCCCGCCCAGCCGCAGTATAAGCGAAGCGATATTGACAACCAGTTGTCACCCTGTAAGCTAAGTACTATTAACGTACCGCTCTCAGGATACCAACCATGCC
>NZ_JBQDKB010000022.1:0-24754 GCF_052094685.1 Marinobacter sp. | reverse complement strand
TCACCCTGTAAGCTAAGTACTATTAACGTACCGCTCTCAGGATACCAACCATGCCAGACTCGAGCGCTCAACCGCACTCTTTGTTTACGGCCACAATCCTTCAGATATTTCGAACTAACGGCCAGATGATCAGCTGGGGTGATCGTTTTTCTGCTGCATTCGGCCTTACCAGCGCCCGCTGGCAAATGCTTGGCGCCCTTGCCTTGGCACACTACCCTCTAACCGCGCCTCAGATGGCCTCAAACATGGGGGTATCGCGCCAAGGCGCCCAGAAGCAACTCAATATGCTGCTTAACGAGCGGCTTATCGAAAGACGACACAACCCTTGCCACAAGCGCTCTCCTTTGTATCAACTCACGCCTGATGGGCAGACCATTTTCCAGCGCATAAACAGCGACTGGAACCAACATGCCGAACAAATTGAACAGGACTTTTCCTCAGAGCAACTGGCAACCGCTTTGCAAGTGCTGAACCGCATTCATGAACTCCATCAATCTCCGGAAGAAGGGGCTAACTCATGAGCACGCGTAGCTTGAAAGTTCGTATTCACGCTTCGGCAGGCATATTGGCAACCCTCACAATTGCCACGTTCTGGTCCTCTACACTCATCTCGGAGCTGTTTCTGTCAGCCACCTCTGTAATCTGGGTCAAACAACAGATAGTGCTGGGCATGTTCGTGCTGATTCCTTTGCTGATGATTACCGGTGGCAGCGGCTTCTCGCTGGGCAGGAAGAGCACCCTCCTTTTGGTCCAGCACAAGCGCCGCCGCATGCCTATCATTGCGCTTAACGGCTTGCTGATCCTGCTCCCTTGCGCACTTTTTTTATCGTGGAAAGCTCAGCAGGTTGAAATGGGCGGTTGGTTCTACACCGTACAGGTACTGGAACTGACGGCCGGTGCAATCAATTTGCTACTAATGGGCCGGAATGCCCGCGATGGCATGCGTTTGCGCAAACCCCAGAGTTAAGCGGTTGCCCGACATCAGCGCCCGCCGGCACCAATCACAACCACCACAATGCCAATGATCAGATTGATACCCACAAGCTTGCGGATCTGACCTACTCGGCGAGCACCTTCTTCAAAGTTTTTCTCAACAACCGCGTGCTTTAGCCTGCGAAAAGGCGCGAAATAAATATGGAAAAATATAAGCATCATAACCAGGCCAAGAGCTTGCATCACATGAATGTGCCATCCCGCCCCGGCCATGCCACCAAATACTTTGAAAATCATCCAGTAACCGGTCACCAGCACCAACACCACCGCCAGCCAGACCCAACGAAAAAACCGGGACAAAGTCTGGTACCAAAGCACACCACGCCGAGGTGCCTCTATCACCTCGACTACCGCCGGGCGCATCGCCATGTAAGCGAAGAACATACCGCCCACCCAGATAACTGCAGACAACACATGCAGTGCAATTGCCAAATTCATAAAAGGTCTCCCTGCAGATAGAAAACGCTCTGCACTTCGCGTATCGAATTAAATTCAAGTCGCTTCTTTAAGCCCGAAAACATACAAGCTGTTGTTTATAAATAATTTTTAAACATATTCACGGCTGCACAGAGACTGTTTCAGCAACTGATTCTCCAGCCCCCCCTTGACACACTCGCCCTCCGTTCATAATATACGCGCCGCTTCCTTTGGTGAAGCGAAGTGGCAAGGTAGCTCAGTTGGTTAGAGCACGGCACTCATAATGCCGGGGTCGGCGGTTCAACTCCGCCCCTTGCTACCAGTATTCGAAAAGGTCGCGATTTACGTCGCGGCCTTTTTTATTTTCCGGGCAATGAAAAGTGCAACGCCTTGCCCTTGCGGAGACGCACAATGAGAACTACCGGCGACAGAATCCGGCAAGCGGTTTCCTTCGAAGCTCTCGGCCTGCTTATATCCGTCCCTCTTGCAGCTGTTGTCTTCGGCTACTCCCTCGAAAAAACCGGCGTACTCGGTTTGATTGGCGCAACGCTCGCCACTACTTGGAATTACATCTTCAACCTGGGGTTTGATCGCACGCTAAAACGGCTAACGGGATCAACACGCAAGTCCCTAAAACTTCGCTTCCTGCACGCATTCAGTTTCGAACTGGGGCTGCTAGTGGCCTTCCTTCCGATTATTGCCTGGTGGATGGGCATCGGATTGGTAGATGCGCTCTTAGTGGATATTTCGTTTGCCCTGTTTTATCTCGTGTACGCCTTTATTTTCACTTGGTGTTACGACACGATTTTTCCGGACACAGACGCAACCGCCTCACCCGTTCAGTGAGCCCCTGAGCGGGACATGACATTCAGCACAAACACGCCAGAAACAATAAGCACCATACCAACCATACCCCAGGCATCCAGCTTTTGCCCGAACGCCAGCCAGCCAACAGCGGCCATCAACACTATGCCAAGCCCTGCCCAGATCGCGTAAGCAATGCCAACAGGAATGGTACGTAGCGCCAACGACAATAGGTAAAACGCAGCACCGTAACCGAGGATGACAATCGCCGATGGCGTAAGCCGGGTAAACCCCTCACTCGCTTTCAGCGCAGATGTAGCCACAACTTCCGCCACTATGGCTATCCCCAGCAAAACCCAATTATTCATCCATCGCACCTTTCGTTCTCGATAATTTGTTGCCTAAAGCCCTGCTAAAGGCCTTGCAAGGCAAGCATATTATGTTCTGGCATGTCACGATTGCATACCGTTATAAGCCTCGCAAAATCTATATGGCATACTGAGGCCCGAAACTAATAACACCGACGACTCATTTGTAAGGACATCCCCATGAAATTCGATACACTCGCCCTCCACGCTGGCTTTAAAGGCGATCCGACCACCAAGGCGGCCACCACACCGATCTACCAGACCACGTCTTACACATTTGACGACACCCAGCACGGTGCAGACCTGTTCGATCTGAAAGTGGCTGGCAACATTTATACCCGAATCACCAACCCGACCAATTCTGTGCTCGAAGAGCGCATGGCCGCCCTTGAAGGTGGCATAGGCGCTCTAGCTGTCGCCTCTGGCATGTCTGCTATTTCCTATGCTCTGCAAACCATCTGCCGGGTAGGCAACAACATTGTTAGCACAAGCCAAGTGTACGGTGGCACCTACAACCTGTTCGCACACACGCTGCCACATCAGGGTATCGATTGCCGAATGGTTCGTCATGATGACTATGACGCTATCGAAAACGCCATCGACGACCAAACGCGCGCGCTGTTCTGCGAATCTATTGGTAATCCCGCTGGTAACGTTGTGGATATCGCACGCTGGGCCGAAATTGCCCATAAACATGGCATTCCGTTGATTGTCGACAACACCGTTGCCACACCTTATCTCTGCCGGCCGTTCGAACACGGCGCAGACATAGTGGTCCACGCTCTGACCAAATATATTGGGGGCCACGGCACTACCCTGGCTGGCGCCGTGGTAGATTCTGGCAAGTTTGACTGGAAAGCAAACGCTGAAAAGTTCCCGATGATGTGTGAGCCAGACCCGTCTTATCATGGTGTGGTTTACACAGAAGCTCTGGGCGCTGCCGCCTTTATCGGCCGCTGCCGCGTTGTGCCACTGCGCAATACCGGCGCTGCACTCTCGCCGTTTAACTCGTTCCTGATCATGCAGGGCCTAGAAACTCTGGGGCTGCGCATGGAGCGCCACTGCGAGAACTCTGAGAAGGTTGCCCAGTTCCTACAGGATCATCCTGCAGTAGAATGGGTGAACTACGCAGCACTGACAAACAGCCCGTACAAGGCGACCTGTGAGAAAATCTGTGGTGGCAAAGCTTCTGGCATCCTGAGCTTCGGCATTAAAGGCGGGCTTGAAGCCGGCGCCAAATTCATTGACGCGCTGGACATGATCTACCGCCTGGTGAACATCGGTGATGCAAAATCACTGGCTTGCCATCCAGCAACCACTACTCACCGCCAGCTAAACCCGGAAGAGCTTGCCAACGCGGGCGTAAGTGAAGACTTGGTGCGTCTGTCTATCGGCATTGAGCATATCGACGATATATTGGCTGACATTACTCAAGCCTTGGAAAAAGCTCAGGCCTGATAAGCATCAACCGGGTACGACGAAAGTCGTGCCCGGTATCCCTTCAAGTACCCCGTGAATGCCCTTACCTGCCTTGTAACTACTCCGTCAGCGGATTATTCTCTAAGACTACCCAAGCCTTAACGAGAGTCCGGTTGCAATGAGCGAAAGCGCAAAGCCCCGCGTCACCAGTGGTTCCAAATTCCGCAATGAGCATGGTTTTTCGGCCATCAAGGATGGCGTGAAGCACTCTGCAAATCAGGAGCCTGTATCAACTGAGCGTAAGCCCAATTGGTTGAGGGCGAAAATGCCCGGCGGTGAACGCTTCGAAGCCGTGCGCAAAAACGTCACCGAGAACCGGGTGAGCACTGTTTGCCAGGAATCTCATTGCCCCAACATAGGTGAATGCTGGACCGCCGGCACAGCGACCATCATGGTCATGGGGTCTGTGTGCACTCGAGCCTGCCGTTTCTGTGCCGTGGATACTGGCAACCCCAATGGCTGGCTAGATAAAGACGAGCCTGAGAACACAGCTAAATCGGTAGAGCTCATGGGGCTGCGCTATATAGTATTAACCTCCGTAGACCGGGACGACCTGGACGATGGCGGCGCCGCCCATTACGCAGCCTGCGTATCAGCAATCAAACAACGTACACCCGAAGTAGCTGTTGAGGCGCTGACACCAGACTTTGATGCCGTAATGTCCAACGTCGAGAAGGTTGTAGACTCCGGCCTCGAGGTCTTTGCACAGAACGTTGAAACCGTGGAACGTCTTACCCGCCGCGTTCGCGACCCGCGAGCAGGCTATCAGAAAACCCTCAGTGTGTTGGAGCATGCAAAACTATATCGGCCTGACATAATCACCAAAACCAGCTTAATGCTGGGCCTGGGTGAAACCGAGGAAGAAATCCTTGCCACTATGGACGACCTGCGTGCCATTGGCGTGGATATCCTGACTCTGGGCCAATACCTTCGGCCAACACCGAACCACTTGCCTGTAGAGGAATACGTAACACCAGACGCATTCAACAGGTACCGTGAGATCGGCCTTGAAAAGGGCTTTATGGAAGTACCGTCAGGACCCATGGTTCGCTCCAGCTACCGGGCAGACAGGGTATTCGACAAAAATAATCTGGGCTTGGCGGTACCCAAGGTGCCTGCATCTAACGCCATGCAGATCCCTGTGAAATCTATAGACTGAGCCTACATGCTAACCCTTCTAAGAAACGCCCGGCTGAAGTATAAATTCTGGCTGCTAAACATTCTTGTGTGTACCGTTTTGTGCCTGCTGGCGCTTTACGCCATGCACACCATTGCCGGCCTCACAGAAAGGGGTCTAGCTCAAGTATTTAACGACACAGCCGCAGGCTTCGCCATGGTCGTCGCACTGCTCATGGCGGCAGAAATGGCAGGGTCACAGCTGCTGATTTCATTTATTGAGCGGCACATCAATCGCCTCAAAGACACCATGGTGCAGGTTCAGACCAGTGGCAATTTAAGCCAACGGGCAGATATAGATTCCAAGGACGAAATCGGAGAAATGGCCCAGGCCTTCAACGCCATGCAAGACCGCACCGGTGGCGTTGTGCGGAGTATGAAACAGGCGATTGAACGGCTGAACAGCGAGGTTCAAGCATTAACATCAGCAGCCGAGACGCGACGCGATGACCTGAGCAAACAGCAAGCGAGCGCCGATCGATCCACAGAAGTGATTGCGCAGATGTTACAAAGTTTTATTGGCATCGCGGAACAGGCTGGCATCGCCAAAACGCTTTCCCGCGAAGCCCGTGAAACAGCCTTAAAGGGAAGCGAGCGCGTAAGCCGCAGCGCAGACAGCATTCGCACCCTGGCCACCGCCGTTCGCGGCTCCGCCAGCAGTGTCGAGGTTCTGGCGGAGAACAGCCATGAAATCAGCCAGGCGATTACCGAGATCCGTGGCATTGCCGAACAGACCAACCTGCTAGCGTTGAACGCAGCTATAGAGGCCGCACGTGCCGGCGAACAGGGCCGGGGCTTTGCCGTCGTGGCCGATGAGGTGCGCAACCTCGCCCAAAGAGTACAAGACTCCACAGACCAGATTCAGGGCACCATAGATCGCCTGCTCAAAGCCATGGAAGCCGCGGTTCAGCAGATGACAGGCAGTTCCGACGAAGCCAGCCGATGCGTAGAAGAATCAGAAAAGGGGCGCCACGCCCTGGAAGCAATCAATGAAGTAGTGGGCCGAATTGATCACACCAACGAAGAAATCGCCAATGTCTCCGCAGAGCAAGCCGCAGGAACAGACGATGTGCTTGCTAACGTACAGGGGATTCGTGAGGCAACCCAGAACATGGTTGTTCAACTGGGCGAGAGTGCCGACATGAGCCGCCGCCTGAAGCATCTGATTGACTCTCTGGAAGAAGCATCATCCAGAGTAAATGTTGATTGAATCAGCGCAAGGCTAGAAACCCAGCCGCCCCACTTCAAAGCACACCGGCCAAGTGAGGCGACAGGACAATGATTACTAGCTAAAGATTACTGGCCTTGTGGCTGCATCATTTGGCGCTGCTGCTGCATTTGCTGACGCATCTGCTGCATTTTCTTGTCCAGTTCGTCGCGCTGTTCCTGAGTAAACACGCTATCTACTTTAGCCTGCATCAGAGTTGAGAGTGCTGCGATTTCGCCAGTAACCTCGCCAAGATCTTCGGCGTGATCGCGGATAGCGTCTTCATCGTAATCCGCTTTAATTTCACCCTGCATTTTCTCTTGCAGCGTTTGGGCCTCTTCACGAAGGGTTCCGATCTCGCCCTGCATTCCATCAAGAATGCCGCGAATTTCCTTCTGCTGATCTTCTGATAACCCTACCATTTGTGCCAGCTGAGCGACCTGATCCGGCTGACCACCGGCTGCCTGCTGGGCTAATGCAGGTGCCGACAGGCTCAAGGCAACAAGAGCAGTACCGAATAGTTTTGCAAGCTTCATAGAAATCTCCATTAACAATTTGATTGAGCGATTTAGTTTAGACGGCTATCTGAGGCACCACCCTAAAACATCACGCCCCTGACTTTCACCCCAGTACCCCTTCTTTTTATACATGTTGCGCACCTTGACCGCCTATAACCCGCTCCATGAGCGCATTGAAACAAATGTGAAAGTTTAGTCATTCCCCTTCATAATGACGCAGTTCTATCACCGCCCGCACATCAAGAGAGTACTAAGATGGTTATTAACTGGTTTCCAGGGCACATGCACAAGGCCCGCAAGGAGATCAAAAAGATCATGCCTCAGATGGATCTCATCATTGAGGTACTGGACGCACGCATTCCCTTCAGCAGCGAAAATCCGCTGGTGCCGGCCTTGCGCGGGGAAACGCCACTCATCAGAGTGCTGAACAAGCGCGACCTTGCCGATCCCGACATCACGGCACGATGGCAAACTTGGCTGGAGAAAGAGCGCGGCGTACGAACCATCACCCTCACCCAAAACCAACGCGGTGAGGCGCTGAATATCCTCCGGTTGGCCGGCGAAATGACACCCAACCACGATCGCCAAAAAAGCGCCCTACGGGTAATGATCCTTGGCATACCAAACGTAGGAAAGTCCACGCTAATCAACACCCTGGCTGGTCGCCCGGCGGCAAAAACCGGCAACGAACCTGCGGTGACAAAGGCCCAGCAAACCATCAAGCTGCCAGACAATATCCTGCTTTATGACACTCCAGGATTCTTGTGGCCGAAACTCTCTCCCGAGGCATGCGGCTACCGACTGGCGATTACCGGCGCTATACGCAGCTCGGTATTGGATTTCGAAGACATAGCATTATTTGAGGCCGACTACCTCCGGGAGAACTACCCAGAACTCGTGAAAGCCCGTTACGGTTTTGATGAGCTGCCGGCGGATGGCCTGGCCCTGATGGACGGCATTGCCGCGAAGCGCCGATTCCTTGGGCGCGGTGGCATACCCGATTTGAACAAAGTCTCAGAAGTGTTGCTCAACGAATTTCGCGCGGGCACTCTTGGGCGAATTTCGCTGGAGACGCCCGAAAGAGTCGAGGGAGAAATACTGGAAGCCGCTGCCGCTGAAGCCGAAAAAGAGGCTAAACTGGCAGACAAGAAGGCCGCTTCCAAAGCATCCCGTTCTGGCCGCCGCCATTAGAGGAGAACTTTATGAAACGAGTCGTGGTCACCGGCATGGGCATTGTATCCTGCCTTGGTAACTCCCTTGACGAGGTTCATACAAACCTTAAAAACGGAACCTCTGGCATCCGCTTCAACGAAACCTACAAAGAAAAAGGATTTCGCAGCCAAGTGTCTGGCTCCCCGATAATCGACACCACCGTTATCGACCGCAAAATTCGGCGTTTCATGGGCCCCTCTGCCATGTATAGCTATCTCGCCATGGAACAAGCGATTGTCCAAGCGGGACTCAGTGAAGAGCAGATTTCCAACGACCGCACGGGTCTGATTGCAGGCTCAGGCGGCTCGTCTTGCTCAAGCCAAGTAGAAGCAACCGACATCATGCGGGAAAAAGGCGTCAAGCGCATCGGGCCCTACATGGTGCCGCGCATCATGACCAGCACGGTATCCGCCTGCCTGGCTACCGCTTACAAGATTCGTGGCGTGAACTACTCCATGTCCTCTGCTTGCGCCACCAGCGCGCACTGCATCGGCCACGCCATGGAGCAAATTCAGTGCGGCAAGCAGGATATTGTGTTCGCCGGCGGTGGCGAGGAAGAAGACTGGAGCCTTACCATGATGTTCGATGCCATGGGCGCGCTATCCACGAAATACAACGATGCACCTGAAACCGCATCCCGCCCATTCGATTCAGGGCGTGATGGCTTTGTGATCGCCGGTGGCGGCGGCATGGTGGTGCTAGAAGAACTGGAGCACGCACAAAAACGCGGCGCCAACATTCTTGCGGAGCTTACCGGCTACGGTGCCACCTCTGATGGCTACGATATGGTGGCCCCCTCTGGTGAAGGTGCCCAGCGCTGCATGAAGCAAGCCATGGACACCGTTCGCGGCAAGATTGACTACATCAACGCTCACGGTACCAGCACACCGGTGGGCGACTTGGCCGAGATGGGCGCGGTGAAGAAAACCTTCGGTTCAGACATTCCCGCCATTTCATCCACCAAGTCTCTATCAGGGCACTCTCTTGGCGCTGCCGGGGTTCATGAGGCCATTTATTCCCTGCTGATGTTGCAGCACGGTTTTATTGCCGGTACCGCCAATCTTGGCTCGGTAGATGAAGCTATTAGCGATATACCTCTGGTAGGCCCAGAAGGCCGGAGCGCCAAGCTCAATACCGTTATGTCCAACAGCTTTGGCTTTGGTGGAACAAACGCCTCTTTGGTGTTTGAGAGGTTGTCAGCCTAACAGGCTTCTCGGCGGGGTTTGGCTCAATAGCCCCGCCTTTATTTTTCACTATATGCACATGTCCTTAAGTTTGATCATTGGCAAACCGGCTCTTGCGTATTAGAGTAGCGATTTGATTTGCATCAACTTGGACGGTTTATAAGCAATGGCCCAAGCATTAAGATTCCGCCAGGCTACCTCTCCTCTCAAAGCGTCCTGCCAACAGTGCAGCCTAAGCAATCTATGTCTGCCTCTCGCTATTCAGGATAACGACCTGGACAGCTTGGAAGACATTGTTCAACAGGGCAGCATTTATAATCGCGGCGAACATATTTTTGATCAGAGCACGCCCTTCCGCTCCTGCTTTGCCGTAAAGAGCGGTTCTGTCAAAACCTCGATTATTACAGAGGGCGGCGAAGAACAGGTTACGGGCTTCTTTATGCCCGGCGAACTTGTGGGCCTAGACAGCATGGGCAGCGAATCCTATGCCTGCACAGCCAAGGCCCTAGAGCGCGCCAGTGTGTGCGAATTCCCGGTCGACAAGCTGCAAGAGCTCACCGGTAAGCTGCCGGATTTGCAACACCACATGTATCATTTGATGAGCCAAGAAATCCAGAACAGCCATCAGTTGGCCATGCTGCTTAGCAAGAACACAGCGGAAGAACGCATAGCGTCACTGCTGCTGTCGCTATCCAGCCGCTTCCAGCGCCGGCGCATGTCGCCCACTAACTTCAGCCTGCCCATGGCCAGAAATGACATTGCCAACTTTCTGGGGCTTGCTGTGGAAACGGTCAGCCGGGTTTTCACCCGATTCCAGAATCAGGGCATCATTCGAGCCAGGGGGCGTGAAGTAGAACTGCTAGATGTTGAAGCACTGCAACTGGTAACCCGGGAATTTTCCCGCCAAGGCTGCCGGCAATAAGCTGTTTTCTGGAAACCGGCCCACTCTACGTGGCCGGTACTTCGGCCTCCGCGCGTTCTGCCTCGTCTTTCAGCATTGCCCACTCGCCAAGCAACCCGGTGCGCCAGGGAAACTGTTTAATACCAAACGTATTGCGGATTTTTGTACAGATTAGCGTGGTGTTGGGCGGCTCCAGAACACCCCATGCGGGCATGTCGTCCACTACATGAAGGTCTTCCGGAATCTCCGGCAAGCTCGCAATGACTAAGCCCAGCTCATACAGGCTGATTTCTTCAGCACCGGCATACTGGAATGTTCCCCACACCTCAGCACCGCAATCTAACTGCTGTATAACGGCGGTAATAACCCGCGCAAGGTCTCTCACCGACACAGGCTGACCCACACACCGCCCAGGCAGCGATAGGGCCTCAGTTGTGGCTGTGCTCGCTTGAACCTTGCGGATAAAACGGCTAAGGCTCCAACCAGTACGTAAAATGATATGCCGAGGCAAGAGCGTGCGCAGCGCCTGCTCACACTCCCACTGCCAGTTGCCCAGTTCATTAACCGGTTGGCCGGGGTTAGAGGCTAAATAGCCACTTTGTTTGCGGCCATCAAACACATAGCACGATGACAATTGAAACAATGCCATGCCTCGGTCACGAGCATACTCCGCAATGGCCAGCGGCAGGGAAAACACGGTTTTATGGGCACCCTCGGGATCCCGTTCTGCCGCTTCCGGGTCGGCCTGCCATAAGGCATTAACAATAAGATCTGTGTCTTCTGGTATCCAGTTTTCCAAAGCACTGAGATCGGCACTGACAGGCTTGCTGACCAGCAAAGGGCTGACACGCAAAGACGTCTCCCGAAGCCGCTCGAGCAAAATTTTCCCTAACGGGCCGTAATCGTGAACAACAAGTACATGCACTAGAGTTCAATGCCTCCGGATATAACTGATATGACGGTTTCCGTATCCCTTCAGGCCAATGGCTTCCCACCACCATTTTATACAATGCTTCATAAAACCGGGTGCTGCCAGACTGATTTGAGTCGCGTCGCCTTCTACCACGTTATCAGAAGCATACAACACTAGGGATCGCCATGCTGAAACAACACAGTCACATTGTTGCGCCCATTCCCGAAGAACTACGCACCCGCGCGCTCTATACCGTGGAAGAACTCCGTGAGCGCGGCAAAGCCGACAAGGAAGCGGTCGACAAGCTATACAACCTAATTATAGACATGACCGACGCAGGCTTAGACTTCTTTTTTCTCGAGCCACTGCGACGGCTTAAAGCCGGCAGTATGATGCTGGGTATGGCCAGAGTAGGCATCAGTAGCATGCTAAAAGGCAGCAAAATGATCATCCATAAGGTTCTCAAAAAGCTGGATGACCGTAGCCTGGCTGCCATTCTCGATTTCATTGAGGAAATCATCCACGAGCCCGAAGCCTAAAATCCTAACAAGAGATACGAGGGACCCGGCTGGTAATGCCTGTTAACAACTCATAAGAGATAGTACCGGCACAACTGGCAACCTCATCCACCCCTACAGTGCGCCCCCAAAGTTCAACGGGATCACCCTCGCGGGCCTCTGGCGCATTGCTCAAGTCCACCGCCAGCATATCCATGGACACCCGACCGATCAGCCGAATGCGGCGGCCACCAACCGCAGCCGGTGTATCAGTGCCGGCATGACGGGGGTAACCATCACCGTATCCAATGGCCACCATACCCATTCGGGTATCGTGCTCCGCAACCCACGCGCCGCCATAGCCAACGCTTTCTCCAGCATTAACCTCCCGCGTAGTAATAAGCGGTGCCTCTAAGGTCATTACAGGCTCAAGACCCAACTCGGGGCCCGTCTTGCCAACTATTGGAGATCCGCCATAGAGCATGATCCCCGGGCGGCTCCAATCAAACAGCGGTTGGCCAGAAATAAAATGGGCCGCAGAGTTACCCACGCTTTTCATCAGCGCCGGCCAAAAAGATGTTGCGGCCTCAAACGCAGCCGTCTGGGTAGCCGTCATTGCGCTGCCAGCATCATCGGCGCAAGCGTAGTGGCTAACAAAGCCCAGTACCTGAGTACCAGTACCCATCTGCGCTATCCTGGCCATCACCGCAGGCAATTCTTTCGGGCGGAAGCCCAAGCGGTTCATGCCGGTATTAACCTTCAACCAGATATACGGTGCGTAGCCACCCTGCTCCAGCCAATCCAGCTGGCGCTCACCGTGCAGCACCGGCTCAAAATTATGGCGTACGCAATCAGCCAGATCATCCGCGGCATGAACCCCTTGCAGTAGCACCACCGGCTGAGCAAGGCCAGCCGAGCGAATAGCCCTAGCCTCTTCAATACAGGCAACGGCATATTTAGGCGCAACATCCGCCAGGGCTGATGCAATCGGGGCAATGCCGTGGCCGTAACCATCCGCTTTTACAACAGCCATCGCTTTCGCGCTACCAGCACGCTCACACGCTGTGCGGTAGTTGTTGCGCAGTGCGTCTAAATCAATGCGGGCTACGGTGCTGCGAGACATCAGTATTCACCACCGTAATCGCCGTAGTCCCCATGGGCCAAATCTTCAAACTTGGTGTACTTACCGATAAACGCCAAGCGCAGAGTGCCGATAGGCCCATTACGCTGCTTACCAATGATAATTTCGGCAATGCCCTTGTCCGGCGTGTCTTCGTTGTACACCTCATCGCGATATACAAACATAATAACGTCCGCGTCCTGCTCAATCGCACCAGATTCCCGCAGATCCGAGTTGATAGGACGCTTGTTGGGGCGCTGCTCAAGGCTTCGGTTAAGCTGCGACAGGGCCACAACAGGGCAACTAAGCTCTTTCGCAATCCCTTTCAGTGACCGGGAAATTTCAGAAATTTCAGCCGTCCGACCTTCGGTGTTACCTGGCACCCGCATCAACTGCAGGTAATCCACCATGATCAAGCCAATTTTCCCGCCGTTTTCACGGGCAATCCTGCGCGCACGGGAGCGCAGATCAGTGGGGCTAAGGCCAGGCGTGTCATCAATATACAAAGGCTTGTCTTTGAGCAGGCTAACCGCAGACGTTAGCCGGGGCCAATCGTCTTCTTCTAGCTTGCCGCCACGAACTTTGGTTTGGTCGATGCGACCCAGAGACGAGAGCATACGCATGGCCAGTGCATCTGCTGGCATCTCCATACTGAATACCAAAACCGGAGTGCCCGTACTTATTAGCGCATTCTCAACGATATTCATGGCAAACGTGGTCTTACCCATAGACGGCCTGCCTGCCACAATAATGAGATCCGACGGCTGCATACCAGACGTCTGCTCATCAAGATCCCGAAACCCAGTAGTCAAACCTGTTGTCTGCTCGCCAGATTCAAACAATTCTTCGATACGGCTGAGGGTTTTGGTTAGGATCGGGTTAATAGACTGAGGGCCCGAGCCTTCTTTAACTCTAGATTCCGCAATCTGGAAAACGTTGCGTTCTGCTTCGTCCAAAATTTCACTACTGTTGCGCCCTTCAGGGTTAAACGCTGAGTCTGAAATTTTGCCCGAAACCTCCACAAGCTGCCGGAGGATGGAGCGCTCGCGAACGATCTCAGCGTAGGCACGAATATTGGCCGCACCCGGGGTTTTCTCGGCCAACTCGGCCAAATAGGACAGCCCGCCAGCGTCTTCAATGTCGCCGGCTTGTGTCAAAAACTCCGCCAGGGTAACAACATCCAGGGGTTCGTTTTCACTGGCAAGGCGTTCAACCGCACCAAAAATCAGCCGGTGATCCTGGCGATAAAAATCAACCGCAGAGATTACCTCAGTAATTTCATCAAATCGCCGGTTATCCAGCATAAGGCCACCAAGTACTGCCTGCTCCGCTTCTGCGGAATGGGGGGGCACCTTGATACGGCTGGTTTCCAGATCGATATTTGCGGGCTTCAGGTTAGGCTTGGCCATGAACACATCTTCAGTTGAACGTCACAATCACGACAAAGTATGAGGAATGTCGCAGCTATGGGAGAGGGTTACTGGATGCTAACAGCATACCAGAAAGCAACAGACCCGAAAGCCGTATTACACGGATCGGGTCTGTTGGGTTTGCCGGGGCAAACCCGGCACAGCTTTCAAAGAAAGCTGATTACGCGGCAACGACCGCCAGCGTAACAGTTACTTCAACGTCTGAGTGCAGGTGAAGCTCAATTTCGTATTCACCGGTAAGCCGCAACGGGCCTTCTGGCAGACGAACTTCACTCTTCTCAACGTCGGTACCCGCAGCAGTGATGGCGTCTGCAATATCACGCACACCGATGGAGCCGAACAGCTTGCCTTCGTCACCAGCTTTAGAGGTTACTGTGAAGGATGCACCTTCCAGAGCCTCTGCACGGGACTGAGCCGTTGCCAGCTTGTCAGCCGCAGCCTTCTCAAGCTCGGCACGACGCTCTTCGAACGCCTTCACGTTTGCTTCAGTGGCAGGCGCAGCCTTGCCGTACGGAAGCAGGAAATTACGGCCGTAACCGGACTTAACTTTTACCTTGTCGCCCAGGGAGCCAAGGTTTGCAACTTTCTCGAGCAGAATAACTTCCATCTCGTTAACCTCTTCGTGCTTTATTCAGCCGGTCCGGCAGGTTTTATTCGCCCCCGGATATCCAGCCAGCTATCCACAAAAGCCAGAACCACTAACAGAATCATCAGGCTTGGGCCCAAAAGAACCAACGCAACGTAAAACATCGCCAGCCACTGAGCACTCAGTTGTTTACGCCCAACAATGCCATGAATCAGCGCCAATCCCGCCAAAAACATCGGCGTTCCGGCCACCCAAGCCAGTAACATGGCATTCAACCCAATAAACGGGCCTACAACCATGGTGACGGTAAAAACCACAGCAACGGAGGGTGACAACTTAAGATTGTGAAATTCCTTTTGGAATCCGCCGGGATTATACAACCCCGACTGCCACGATCTTGCAAGCATTGTCATGCCCACGCCCACTGCCAGGTAACTACCGGCCATACTAGCGTTCATGGTGTCCCGTATAACCGTCTCGAGATCACTCCCAAGCGCACGAGCCACTTCAGCATTGTACTGCTCGTAAAAACTGACCCCGGCGCGAACGAGCTCGTCCAGCAAGCCGGGATACATTATGGGCAACGTAAGCCCCATAACGATCGCCAGAAAGCTCCCTCCTAAAAGGGCTCTTTCCCAGGACAGCGTTATTCTGATCAATGACGCCATCAGCATCACTTGCAACAATACAGCTAAGGCTGTTGGATCACCTCCAAACACGCCCCAACCAAGAGCCGGAAGCAATGCCCAAAGGCCAATGGTAAGCCCCTGAGTAATGCCAAGCCTGAGAATAACCAGGCCGACAACTGCTGCGCCAATCCAGAACAACAAAGGTATCGCAGTTGTGACTGCTGCTACCCCGCTGGCCTGCAGGGGACCGCGCATTACAAATTGTGCTAGAGCACGCATGGTCCCAAGTCCTGTTTATCTGTTACTTAGTTATCGTGGCTGTCCGAGTACGGCAGCAGTGCCAAGTAGCGGGCGCGCTTGATAGCGGTAGCCAGCTGGCGCTGATAGCGTGCTTTTGTGCCGGTAATGCGGCTAGGCACGATTTTGCCGGTTTCAGTGACATAACCTTTCAGGGTGTCCAGATCCTTATAATCGATCTCTTTAACACCTTCTGCCGTGAAGCGGCAGAATTTACGACGTCTAAAAAAACGAGCCATAACGTAACTCCTCAACTCCGGTTAATTACTCTTCTTCGTCCTGGGTTTCAGCTTTCTGAGTCTCTTCCTGCGGCTCTTCTTGACGCTCCTCGGAAGGTTCAGCTGAACGACGTGGACGATCATCTCCGCTCGGACGACGGTCCTCACGGGACTCAGCGGCCTTCATTGGAGAGATATCAACAACGGCTTCATCGCGACGCAGAATCAGGTCACGGATAATGGCATCGTTGAACCGGAAGTTGTGAGTCAGCTCGTCCATGGCTGCCTGTGAACATTCTACGTTCATCAGCACATAATGAGCTTTGTGAATCTTGTTGATCGGGTATGCCATGTGACGACGGCCCCAATCTTCCAAGCGATTTACCTTGCCGCCATCTTCAGTGATGAGGGCGGTATAACGCTCGATCATCGCGGGCACTTGCTCGCTCTGATCCGGGTGTACCATAAATACGATTTCGTAGTGACGCATGAGTTCTCCCTACGGTTTAAACAGCTTTCATTAGTTCGCGGATCGGCCGGAAAACATGAAAGCAAGGAGGTGGCAGCCTAAGCTGCCGGTTCTTTTTTTGCTTTATCAATAAGGCCTAACTAGACAGGCTTGATCAAAAAGCAAGGCGTTGCACCCTAACCAAAGGCAATACAAAACCTCCCCCTGAAAAAAGGGGTCACGTATTCTAGGCGGACACAGCCCGCTGTGCAAGAGTTAACCAAGGCGTTGGCGCAAAGCCTCGTACAGGCAGACTCCTGTAGCGACAGAAACATTGAGGCTATCCACATGGCCAAGCATGGGGATATTGATAAGCTGGTCGCAATGCTCACGGGTGAGCCTGCGCATGCCCTTGCCTTCCGCGCCCATAACCAGCGCAACCGGGCCTTTAAAGTCTGCCTGGTACAGCGTTGCTTTCGCCTCACCGGCGGTGCCAATCAACCAAACCCCTTGATCTTGCAAGGTGCGAAGAAAGCGGGCCAGGTTAGTCACACGCACAAACGGCACAGACTCAGCCGCGCCGCAGGCAACCTTGCGAGCTACCGGCGTAAGCGTAGCGGACTTATCCTTGGGTACAATAACTGCCTGCACGCCTGCCGCGTCACAGGTGCGCATACACGCACCCAGGTTATGAGGATCGGTTACACCGTCCAGCACCAGCAAAAACGGCGGCTTATCACTCGCTGCAAGCTGGGCCAGAAGAT
The DNA here is from genome assembly GCF_052094685.1 of Marinobacter sp. GTDB lineage: Bacteria > Pseudomonadota > Gammaproteobacteria > Pseudomonadales > Oleiphilaceae > Marinobacter. Next base: position 7,593 of record NZ_JBQDKB010000022.1, on the reverse strand, counting down.
CGTCTTCTGTCCACTCACGGCTTTCACTGACCGCTGCGACAACACCTTGGTGAACGCCACCAACCCGCTCATCCAACTCCCGACGATGAACAACATTCCACTTAACCCCAAGTTCGTCCAGGGTATCTGTGATGGTTTTTACTCGCTTGTCCTGCCGGCCAGTCTGAATCCAAACCTGCTGCAACCTTCCCGACTCGCGCTTGAGGACAGCCTCAACCGCGTGCCAGCCAAATACAAATTCTTCCGACACTGATTCGGCTTCCTGTTATTTGTCTGTTTTGCGCGGTTTCCGCGGTTTGCTGGCACCAGCGGACTTACCTGGAGCCTTCTTCGGCTTTTTACCGGCCTCACTGGCAGCCTCGGCTACCAGTTGAGCTTTCGCACTGGCCGGCTTGCTCGCCTTTTTAGGCTTATCAGCCTTTCCAGGTTTGCCAGACTTCTCAGGCTTCCCACCTTTGGCGCCTTTTGTGGACTTAGCACCCGCAGGTGCCCCGCCCCGGCTACGCCCCTTATCGGCCCGCTGTCCGTTCTTGGCACTCTTGCCGCCTTTACTATTTGGATCCCGCTTGGCCACGCTCAGCGCATCCCTATCTGCCTGACGGCGCTTTGGCTCGCTGACCAATTCCAAATCGATCTTGCGATCCTCCATACCAACCCGCATCACACGTACGCGCAGTTCGTCACCTAAGCGGAAGCTAATCGCTGTGCGCTCACCAATCAGCCGATGCTTAGCCGAATCATGATGGAAGTAGTCACCATTGAGGGTAGAAACATGCACCAGACCTTCGATGTACACGCCCGACAGCTGCACAAAGAACCCGAAAGGCACAACCGCAGCAATCACACCATCAAACTCTTCGCCCACATGGTCACTGAGGAATTCGCACTTGAGCCACGCCATCACATCGCGGGTGGCGTCATCGGCGCGCCGCTCAGTCATGGATACGTGCTCGCCCATCTGTTGCATTCGCGCATAATCGTAGGGGTATTCCACCAATGCTGGATCAAACTCAGCCGGCGACACCACATCCTTCGTTACCTCTGGATTGTGAATCCGGGATTTGATAGCCCGGTGCACAATCAGATCGGGGTAGCGGCGAATCGGTGAGGTAAAGTGGGCGTAGCTTGGAAAGCCAAGACCAAAGTGACCACTTTCTTCCGGGCTGTATACCGCCTGACTAAGCGAACGCAACATAACCGTCTGGATTACATTGGCATCTGGCCGGTCTGATATCTGGGATAGCAGCGCCTGATAATCGCCGGAGACGGGCTTATCTCCCCCACCCAACTGCAGACCAAGCTCCCCGAGGAACAGGCGTACCGAGTTGAGTCGCTCCTCCGCGGGGCCATCGTGCACTCGGTAAAGCGCGGGCATCTTATGCTTCTTGAGGAAACGCGCTGCCGCCACGTTAGCGCACAGCATGCTCTCCTCCACAATCTTGTGGGCATCGTTGCGATGTACCGGCACGATTTCTTCTATCTTGCGCTCAGCATCGAAAACGATCCGGGTATCCGTAGTTTCAAAATCAATGGCACCACGCGCGGTTCGGGCTTTACGCAGTAACTTGTATAGGTCGTACAAGTTATGCAAATGCGGAAGCACATCAGCATACTGGGCAGACAGCCGGTAACCGGGCTCTGAATCTGGCCGTTCCAGCATGTCACTAACCTTGTTGTAGGTTAGTCGCGCATGGCTTCGCATAACGGCCTGATAAAATGTGTAACCGCTAATGTTACCGGCCGCGCTGATGGTCATATCTGCCACCATGCACAAGCGATCCACATCAGGATTCAAAGAACACAAACCGTTGGATAGTTTCTCAGGAAGCATAGGCACGACGTGATCCGGGAAGTACACAGAGTTGCCCCGGCGTATTGCCTCTTCATCCAAAGGGGAGCCCGTGCGCACGTAATGAGATACGTCGGCTATGGCCACAACCAGGCGATAAGCGCCCCTGCCCCGCGGCTCGCAGTATATTGCATCGTCAAAATCCCGAGCGGTTTCGTCATCGATGGTTACCAACCGCATGTTGCGGATATCCACTCGATGCTTTTTATCCTTCTCTTCCACTTCAGCCGGAATAGCCGCTGCCTGCTCGCCCACTTCTGTGGGCCAACTATGGGGAATATCGTACGAGCGGATAGCCACATCAATCTCCATTCCCGGGGCCATGTGCTCACCCAGAATTTCGACGATCTTGCCGGTGGGCTGAGTACGGACAGTAGGCTGACGCAGAATATCTACAACCACATACTGGCCATGAACCGCCTCACCCACATGCTCTTCTGGCACCAACACTTCGTGATTGATACGCGCGTTTTCGGGCGCCACGAAGGCGATACCACTTTCTTTAAAAAAACGCCCAACGGTTTGGTGCGTGCGATGCTCAATTACATCAACAATAACGCCTTCACGCCGGCCACGGTCGTCTACCCTGTCTACGCGAGCAGCAGCCCGGTCGCCGTGAAAAACCTGGCGCATCTGCCGGGCGGTAAGAAACAGATCGGACCCACCATCGTCTGGCACCAAAAAGCCGAAGCCATCTTTATGGCCAATAACCCGACCACTAACCAGATCAGCCTCTTCAATAGGCAGAAACGCATCGCGGCGGTTACAAATTAGCTGGCCGTCACGGCACATAGCGATCAAACGACGCCTAAGCGCCTCGATGCCTTCTGGACTTGTCTGATCAAGTTCGGAACACAGAGTTTCGTGTGTTGCCGGCGCCCCCCGCTCCTTCAAGTGCGCAAGAATAAATTCCCGGCTTTGAATTGGATTGTCATAATTTTGAGCCTCGCGGCCTGCGTGGGGGTCTTTGTGCTTTTTATTCCTGGAAACCATTCGGATCCTTGTTCAATACGGCGCCAAACCGGCGCGGCTTACATTCATTTGCCATACAGTATACGTTGGTACGGATAGACTGCCTAACAACCCACCCTTTATAAGCACAAATACGTGACATCTATATAAATAGAAAACGTTTGACAGCTTAGGTGGGAATTATTAAAGTACGCGCCATCAGATGAGGCAATATATCATCTTTGGCAGAATTCCCTAGTTTTCAACAAACTAACGGCAAATCTGCAAATCACCTGCCGAGGTGGTGAAATTGGTAGACACGCTAGCTTCAGGTGCTAGTGCTCGCAAGGGCGTGGAGGTTCAAGTCCTCTCCTCGGCACCATCCATATCTCCTTTTGGATGGTAGAATCAATATCTTACAGACTTCAGATATACAGGTGTTTGGGTTAGAAACGCCCGACTTTAACACACCTTGTTAAACCACCGTTAATACCCCCTACTCTGCCCCAATTGTTCAGCAACCTTGAATTGCCGTGGACAGACTTTTTTGTTCGCTTTTTATTCCTTGAGCGACACCCCCTGTCGTTCGCATCCTCTAGCCTGATCATTTCCACACATTGCCCGCATATGCCTACACAGCTACACTCAAAGGCATTTTTATCCTCATGGGCACCCACAACACCCATGATCATTGCAGTAAATGGAACCCATTGAATGAGCCACAACATCACCCTGCAACAACTTGAATCCTTCCTATGGGAAACCGCTGACATTCTTCGCGGCAACATGGACGCCTCCGAATTCAAAGATTACATCTTCGGCATGATGTTCCTGAAGCGCCTGAGCGATGCGTTTGATGAAGCCCGTGAAGGGGTGGTTCAGTATTACATTGGCAAGGGCAAAACCGACGCCCAAGCCCGTGAACTGGCGGACGACGAAGACGAATACGATAAGACATTTTACATCCCACCCGTTGCCCGCTGGGATGCCATCAAAGACCTGAAGCACGACATTGGCGCGGAACTGAATAAAGCCACTGAAGCCATCGAGGAATACAACGCCTCACTGGAAGGCGTTTTGGTGTCCATCGACTTCAACATCAAGAACAAACTGTCGGACAAGAAGCTTCGTGACCTGCTCAGCCACTTCAGCCGTTACCGGTTGCGCAATGCCGATTTCGAACGCCCCGACCTGTTGGGCACCGCCTACGAATACCTGATCAAGATGTTTGCCGACAGCGCCGGTAAAAAAGGCGGGGAATTCTATACGCCATCCGAAGTGGTGCAGTTGTTGGTATCGCTACTCAAACCCGAAGCGGGGATGCGAATATACGACCCTACAGCGGGTTCTGGCGGCATGTTGGTGCAGACCCGTAATTACCTTGAACAACACGGTGAAAACCCGTCCAATCTGTCCCTGTTCGGTCAGGAAATGAATTTGAATACGTGGGCGATCTGCAAGATGAATATGTTCTTGCACGGGGTCTACAGTGCGGACATTCGCAAGGGTGACACTCTAGGGAATCCACAGCACACCCAAGGTGGTGAGTTGATGACCTTTGATCGAGTCATCGCTAACCCGCCCTTCAGTCTGAAAAAGTGGGGCAAAGAAGAAGCCGATGCGGATTCATACGGTCGCTTCCCTTATGGCACCCCACCGAAAGACTCCGGTGATTTGGCGTTCGTGCAACACATGATTGCCAGCTTGAACGCCGAAGGCATGATGGGCGTGGTGATGCCCCATGGCGTGTTATTCCGTGGTTCCAGTGAAAAAGCCATACGCCAAGGCATTCTGAATGATGACCTGCTGGAAGCTGTAATTGGACTACCCGCCGCGCTGTTCTACGGCACTGGCATTCCTGCCTGTCTGCTAATCATCAACAAGAACAAACCAGCAGAACGCAGGGGCAAAGTGCTGTTCATCAACAGCGAACTGGAATACGAAGAAGGCAAAAATCAGAACAAGCTGCGCCAACAGGATATTGAAAAGATTGTTCAGACCTTTGATGACTACGCGGAAATCAAACGCTATTCAAAAGTGGTCGCGCTGGCTGACATTGCCGAGAACGATTACAACCTCAATATCCGTCGCTACGCCGACACCAGCCCGCCCCCGGAAATTTTCGACGTGCGTGCCATCCTGCACGGCGGCATTCCGGTGCGCGAAGTGGAAAGCGAGTACATCCGGGAAGAAATTCTCGAAGACTTCGATGTGTCCACGGTGTTCGTGAAACGGAATGCTGAGTACTACGACTTCAAGCCGGAGATCGACACCAAAGAAGCCATTCGGGAAGCCGTGGGTGATATAGATGCCAAGGTGGTCACCCAGCTGGAACGTTGGTGGGAAAAATATAAGGTGTCATTGAACGAACTGGATGCTCAGGTGACTGAAGCTGAAATCGTGATGAAGGGGTATCTGAAGGAGCTGGGATATGAGTAGTGCAGCAGAATTCAGTTGGGATGAAATGGTTCCGCTAGATGATCTTGTGGTCTCAGGTGAAGTCCTGTTGGGACGCGGAAATGTAATCTCAAAGATTGATATTCGAAATAATCCCGGACCATACCCTATCTACTCCTCATCATCGAAAAATGGTGGAAAGATGGGGGAATATGGAAGCTTCATGTTTGATGAGGAATTAATCTCATGGTCCGTGGATGGCGGGGGGTATTTTTTTCATAGACCCAAACACAAGTTCTCCGTAACCAATGTCTCTGGCTACATGCGCCTTAGTCCTGAGTGGGATTATCGTTTCACTGCATACTCGCTTCAATTTCAGCACGAGTACTTTTCGTTCGACTATCAAACAAAAGCGCACCCAAGCGTCATTCGGGAGTTTTACCTTTTCCCCAAAGTACCACTCCCCGAACAACAAAAAATCGCTGCCATCCTGTCATCCGTCGATGACGTGATCGAAAAAACACGCGCACAGATCGATAAGCTGAAAGACCTGAAAATCGGCATGATGCAGGAGTTATTGACCAAAGGGATTGGGCATTCGGAGTTTAAGGATTCGCCGGTGGGTCAGATTCCTACAGAATGGAACATAAAAACTTTAGGCGAAGTTTTCGCTCTCACCTCTGGAAGTACCCCAAGTCGAGGGCAGACATCTTATTTTTCAACATCGGCTAATGCCCATCCTTGGGTTAAGACTATGGACCTAAACGGAAGTACTGTGTCAGTCACCGATGAGAAAGTTACCGATAAAGCACTCAATGAGTCTGCCTGCAAGCTTCTTCCACCAGGCACTGCCCTGATAGCGATGTATGGGGGCTGGAATCAAATCGGACGCTCGGGTGTACTTGGTATCAGTGCTGCCACTAACCAAGCCATCTGTGCGCTCGTGTCCAAAGGATTGGTGGATGGCTACTATGCCAACTACTGGCTAACAGCAATGCGCCCGATTTGGAAGTCAGTAGCAGCCAGTAGCAGAAAAGATCCAAACATTACCAAGCAAGATGTGTCCGATTTTTTGATTGCGGTGCCACCGGTGGCAGAACAACAGAGAATTGTCGAGAGGCTGAACACATTCACAGACCTTATCGAAAATAAGCAGGTCCAACTTGCCAACTATCGGGATCTGAAGAAAGCCCTAATGCAGGACCTGTTAACCGGTAAGGTCAGAGTCAATGTCGATCAAAAGGAGTCAGCGGTTGCCTAACCCGGCACCTGCCCCGATATGTTTCAGGATGAAGTCGAAAAAGTCGAACTGCCCGCCATTGAACAACTGACCCTTCTTGGCTGGACCTACGTGCCCGGTGCAGACCTTGCGCCGGTATTGCCTGTTGATGGCGCACCGGTTGGTGAAAGGGGCTACTACCGAGACGTGGTGCTGTCCAAGCGCCTGGAAGCTGCCGTGGTCCGGCTGAACCCGTGGATCAGTGACGAAAACCTGCGCAAAGTCGTTCGCGAGTTCACCCACCCCAATTATGCGGGCTTGATAGAATACAACCAGTCCATCTATGACCTGCTGGTGAACTACCTGTCCGTTGAACAGGACCTGGGTGCCGGTCGCAAGGGGCAGACCGTCAAGGTCATCGACTTCGACAACCCTGAGAACAACGAATTCCTGTGCACCAACCAGTTCAAGGTTGAAGGCATCAACCAGAACATCATTCCGGATATTGTCTGCTTCGTGAACGGCTTACCGCTGGCGGTGATTGAGTGCAAATCTCCGTATGTTGCCGACGCAGTAGCCGAAGGTATTAACCAGCTACGCCGGTACGCCAACCTGCGCACCCCGGAAGACGATGAAGGTGCCCAGAAGCTGTTCTGGTACAACCAGCTTATGGTCTCCACCTGCCGGGATCAGGCGAAGGTGGGCACCATCAGTTCCAGCGCCCAGCATTATGGTGACTGGAAGGATGCTTACCCGTTTACCGATGCCGACATTCAGGCGATGGTGCAACAACCTGCCTTCATCTCTACAGGCTCGACAGCATCCAGCCACAAGACCGGTGACGTGCCCTCACCAGAGTATCTGGTTGCCGCGAAACAGATCGCTTCAGGTGCTGGAACCAGTTCAGGCGAAGTCACCCCGCAACAGCGATTACTTGCCGGTATGTTCAACCCCGCCAGCTTCCTGGACCTGATGCAGAACTTCACCCTGTTTGAACCGGTGGATGGTCGCCTGATTAAAAAGGTAGCGCGGTATCAGCAATACCGGGCAGTGAACAAGGTCATAGAACGGCTTAAGAACGGCAGCACACGTAAAGAAAAGTCCGGGGTAGTCTGGCATACCCAAGGGTCCGGAAAGTCCCTGACCATGGTCATGCTGGCGGTGAAGATGCGCCGTG
>NZ_JBQDKB010000021.1:0-44117 GCF_052094685.1 Marinobacter sp. | reverse complement strand
GAGTAGGTGTTCACGTTGGCCCGGAATGGGTGTTCATGATGGGCCGGAATATGCAAACTGAAAGGTACCACCTTCCCTTCCGGTGTGTTTTTCATGCTAATAAAGATGGTAACTTTTCACTTTTTTCACGCTAAGCTATATCCCCAAGGCAAGCCTCCAAACCCGTTCCGTTCCTACTTTCGCTCGAGAGGAATCACTCGACCACCGTTACTGTGTTGCGAGTTCGAGCGTTGCTGAGCATTCGATCTCAAGCGCAGTTCAATGACGTTGCTAGTGTCGTCTTGCTCAAAATAACCTTTGGGGAGGTTACAAAGCTCTTCTATAATACCTGCAGGCATTCCCAAGACTTGCCGTAAGGTATTTTTATTCAAGATTTTATTCTCAACCAACATTTTGACACTACGCTCGAGCAGTTTAGGCTCTTCAGACACTAACGTTTCATCAAGTGGTTCACGTTGTACCCACCCACGGGCCGAACGTGCTTTCCACAACCGTAAGGCCGTATCTTCGCCTATGATTTCCAAATCCTGACAGCGGCGAATCATTGCTGCAGCAGATGCCTTCCATTTTGGTTTGAGTACCAGAAAGGTTTCCAGGGTTGGATACTGCACATCCCGAGAAAATGAGGCCGCAGGTAATAAAATAGCACTAGCAAAGCGGTGTGCTTGTCTTTCTAATAGGTGATAGTGTTTCTGGTAGTCTGCATCAGTAACTGCTTTATGAAGCACTATATGACCTAGCTCGTGTGCAGAATCAAATCGCGTTCTAAAGCCATTGGCTTTATCCATACAAAGAAAGGCATAAGGACGGGCATCCACCTGTGACCAGCGTGATACTCCATCCATTTTAGCGAAACCCAAGCTACCACGAGTGACTACGATGCCATTGCTTTCCATGGTATTAATCAAATTATCAACAGGTGTCTGGCCGAGCTTCCAAAGTTGGCGGCACTCGGTAGCTAAACCCTCTATCTCATAGTCCGTCAGCGCTCTGAAGTCACCCCTGTGCTCCGGCACATTGAGAAATGGAAACTCTAGGCTCTCCTGTAATTTGTAAGAAATCTCCTCAGCCCAATCCAATCGAATTCTGGCAACCTCTCTTGAAGCTTTTGGAGTCTGGTTTTGTGCCCTAAAGAAGCTGGGTTGCGTTTTGCGACTAGCTATCGGTGCTTCCAGCAGCCACGCTTCAGATACGCCGAAGACTTTACAAATTTTTTGAAAACTACTGATTTCTGGGCTACTTTTGCCCTGTTCCCATTTAGAGATATTGCCTTTGGCGCATTGAACGAGGTCGGCAAGCTCAGCCTGCGTCATTGCTGCGCTAGCACGAAGTTGCTGTAGCCGCAGTGACTGGAAGCCTTGAATTCCGGATCTCATGATCGTATGCACCTCTTAATCATTCTGTTCATTACTTTCATCACTTTCCGCTTGGCGCATTTGCTTACGTAGCTTCGGCCAAGCCTGATCCTCAGACTCAACGGGTGGCTGGGCTGTCGCGAAACCAGCCAGTAGTTCATCAATGCCAATTCGCAAATGGTATCCTTTGTTGTTCTCATGAGGCACAAGTATTTGGATATGAGTAGGCCTATCCTGTTGCTGCTCAGGAGACGGAGCCTGCGCAACGATTAGCAAATTGAGCTTCTCGAAATTCTTCGTTTTCTCTGGCGTATGTTTTGCATCTAACTGAAAAACCAGTTGTTCACAAATACCAATATTGTGGCGAGCATTTTTGTCTCTGTACTTGGCGCGGCGGATCTTACCATTGAACCTCGACGGGACGTGAATGGTTGCCAGCATGTTGGCAGTTTCCAACTCCGTGTATGACTCTCCTTCATTGTTTGTAACCTGGGTTGAAGGTTGCCAACCTGACTGGGCGTTGCACACTGCATCCTGAACGTAGAAATAGCGATCTTGGCTGCGTTTGCGACTTTGCCTTAGTTCACAGTGCCTAATTCGCCCACGACTGTCTTCGTCAGCTAATTTGAACGCTTCATTGATCAAGATTGGTAGCTCTTCGAAGAGCTCGGGGCCGCTGTAATGGTGAATAAACTGAATAATTTTTGTTGCTGTGTCGATCTGGGACATGCCTGCTCCGAGTAGCCAAAGTTCCTTAAACGGATTATAGCCACATAATTCTTCCTTTTGAAGGAGCGACGTACTGAAAACGCCAAGCGGCGGCAAAATCAGGACAGATTAATTGGTCACTTGTGTATTTGATAATCGATTATGAGTGCACAGGCCTGTTGATATCAGGAGCATCTAGATCGGTTATCCACCCATTCTTACCGGATTCAAAAGTAGCGATCAAGCCTGGCACCTCGCACGGCCGGGGGTTGTCATCGGAGCGGGTGTCACAACGATGCTGCTCGATTCTGATGTAATGAAGCTTCTGGAGCCTCATCGTGGCCCTAATGAAGACGAGGTACAACCGTGGCTCAAAAGTGCGCTTGAAGGTTCAGCCGGGGCAATGTACAGGCGTGCCATCCGTGGCGGCCCGTCGTTTTCAACTTTCCGGCGAAACTTTCGTCACGACTCGCCGGAGCTTCCGAACCCTTGCGAGCGGCTTTGCTGCCAGGTGCTTAATGCCGGAGCTAGCGCCACCAGCAGAGCGGCCAGCGGCACGGATGCCAGAAGAGCCCATTCTTCAAGGTACAAGGGGCGAAGTTGTATTTGGACTCCGTAATTCGTCAGAAGCCAAGGGCCAAACATCGAAATCGCGAGAGTGCCCAGCGCAAGTGAGATCAGGCAGGCTACCATTGCAAGAGCCAGGCATTCGATGATGTAAAGGCTGGCGATCAGGCTGGGGGAAGCTCCGGTCGCGCGCAGGATGGCAATCTCATGCGCTCGTTGCGCTTGCAATGTGAGCAGCACCGCAATCAACCCGATCAGGCTGGTAACCACTACGAAACCGGTTATGCCAAGCAGTGCCCGTTCAAACTGGCTCATCAAGCGCCATAGTTCGCTCAGAGCGACACCTGGCAAGATGGCAGAGAGTGGCTCTTCAGTGTACTGATTAAGATCGCGCTGCACGCGGAATGTCAGGATCTTACGATCCAGCCCGGCAAAAACGGCAGTAATGGCGTTGGGTGTAAAATCCCGGCCTTGCGCCTGTTCAGGCGTGAGTGTGCGCCCTGGAATAGCAACACCCGACTCCCATCCTACGTGTATAGCTTCCATTCCTTGAAGGCTGATGTAGACCGCCTGATCCACCGGCGTGCCCGTGGCCTCAAGAATGCCGGTTACCGTGAAGGGGGTGTCTTTGTGGTTCGAGAAGCTGGTGCGCCCGCCGCCATGGGAAAGTACGATCTTATCGTTAATGCCATGGTTCAAGGTTTTGGCAACGCCTGCGCCCAGCACCACATCGAAAATCCCGCTAAACCATTGGCCCTCGGCCAGCGTTAGATGTTGCCCCCGACCAAACTGGAAATGCTTCCCAAACCCGCTGTCTGTGCCTACAACCCGGAACCCCTTATAACTGTCACCCAGTGAAATGGGAATCAACCAGTCAATGCGTTTGTCTTTTTTGAGTTCCTGATACGTAGACCATCGGATGTTGTTGGTGGCATCACCCATATGAAACACCGTGTACAGCAGCAGGTTGAGCTGGCCACTTCGAGCGCCGATAATCAGATCGGTATCACTGATGGTGCTGGTAAACGACTGCTTCACTTCAGTACGCAAGTACTGGACGCCGAGTAACAGCGTGACGCTAAGAGTAAGCGTGAGACACACCAGCGCCAGCACCTTACGCCTGTACCAAAGGCTTGCTGTTGCCAGAGACAATGCGAGACGAATCTTCATGCTGGCACCTGACCGAGTTCAACCTGATGATGAAAATACTGGGCAAGCGATCTGTCATGGCTAACAAACACCACGGATGTGTTGCGCTCACTCGCCAATGCCAATAGCAGGTTGATGAAGCGGTCACGGTTATCGCTATCCAGTGCGGATGTAGGCTCATCAGCCAAAATAATCTCCGGAGCGCCAATGAGCGCCCGTGCAGCGGCAATGCGTTGCTGCTGACCAATGCTCAGCTGGGTAACCTTACGTTGCCAATGGCTCTCTGGAATAGCCAAAGCAGACAATAGCCGTTGTGCCGCCAGTGTTGGGCTTTCCCCAGTTGCGGATTTACGTCGAGATGAAAGTTTACAGGGCAGAGTCACATTGGCTTCGGCGGTGAGGTAAGGCACAAGGTTGAATTGCTGGAAAACCACACCGATATGATCCGCTCGAAAACGATCGCGCTTGCCTGCACCTGACGTGTGGAATTCGGTGCCTAACAATTTGACCACGCCACTGGCTGGTGAAAACATTCCAGCCAAGAGGCTTAAGAGCGTACTTTTTCCGGTCCCGCTTGGGCCATATAAAAAGAGGTGCTCGCCTCGGGGTACGTTGAGGTCAGGGAATCTTAGCGTCGGCTGAAGACGATCCCAGCAAAACGTAAGATTTGAGGTTTCAATTGCTGCAGGCTTATCGATAGATCCATCTGCGCTGGATAATAACTGGCTGTTCATGTTGATCGTTAACGGCTCCGTGTATTATGCCTTTATCTTATCCGCAACCGCTTAAACGGCTGCATGTTTTCCGGGGAAGTTTGCAATGCTCCACTCTTTTCAAGGCCCTACAAAGGCTCTCGTACCAGCTTTTCTAATTTTATTACTGAGCATTTCTATGCAAGCACGCTCAGAACCGCGTGAAATCGACTGGCTAGAGCTCATGCCCGCTGAGGATCTGGCGCTGCTGGAAAACATGCCAGAATTGGAGCATGAGGGTGATGGGCCGCCCCTATTGCCAGACGAAATCATGACCGGTCGGGTTGTTCCGGAAATGAGCAATATTGAAAGCAGAATCCCCGGTTTTGTCGTGCCTCTGAAAACAACCAAAGACATGCGCATATTAGAGTTCTTTCTGGTGCCCTATTATGGCGCTTGCATACACGTTCCGCCTCCGCCGCCCAACCAAATTATCCACATAAAATACAAACAGGGGTTTAAGCTTGAAGCCTTGTACGACCCAGTGTGGGTTGAAGGTACTCTGGTGATTGATCACACCGAAACCGCCGTTGGCACCTCATCTTACTCCATGGTTGCCAAGGCCGTTGAACCCTATACAGAATAGGCTCAGCGCCCGAGTTTGAAGGTCTGCTCCCCATACTCCAAGCGGGTTGCGCCCTGTCCATCTGGGCCGACCCATTCGATGTTGAGATGTTCCACTCCTGAGAAGCGAACGGTAATAGGCGTTATTAGAGACCCTGCTTTTTTTAGACCGGGGCACACCAGAACCTGAGTAGCTTCGATATCAGCGTGATGCTGCTGACCACCATGGGCGTGCCCATCATCGTGACTTTGATGCTGAACTTCCGCAGCCTGCACTGTACAGGTTGATTCGGCGGAGTTGATCAACGGTGTCGTCTTCAGCCAATCGGTAACACTGCCTGACCTCTGTTGTTGTTCCGTCGTACGCGGTTCATGCTCGAACCCAAGGAGGTTATCGGCGGGTGACATGAACAGTAAATCAATTTGATTATCGTTGACCGCAAGCTGGAGATTAGCCTGCCCATGCAGGTGTGAACCGGGATTATCAGCGGCCATTAGGGGCGCACTGATGAGTACTGAGACGATGGACAGTGTCACTCGTTTTCTGGAGAGCATTTCTCTACCTTTCTAGGATTAATGATATGTTATAACATGTTATTCCGATACCTAGTGAAACTCAACGAGGCAGATAGGTGTTACAGCGCGGCTCCGGTCTCTCCCGCTAAAGCAGCGCGAAGCTGATGATCCAGCTGCGCTGGCTCCAGTTTTCGGCTGATAATCTCGAGCCGGGACTCATCGGTCGGCTCCGCGTCTAGCAGCGTTAATGCACCCTCCACGGCATTAAACATCCACCAGCCTCTGGTCGTACGGGCCACCCCTTTGAAGCGCTCAAACTCCGCACTGGAGGCCAAGCTTTGCAACGCGACTGGATCAAACACTAGGTCTTCATGAACCCGCCAGCCCATGCTGTTATAACCTTCGCCCTGATTGAAGTATGACTGCCAGGGCTCATCCGCCAGCGAAGGTTTTTCAGCCGAAGCTTTACTATGATGATAGTGATGACTTTCAGGATAATGTGGAGGCAAGTTGCCTGAACTACCTGCTAGCCAATCTAGCGGAAGTTCACCGCCACTGATCTGCCCAATGCGCTGCTTTGGGGGTTGCCAAGTGTTTGCCCAGATATCAAATTGATCCAACTGATTAGCCGTACAAAGATCTGCTTTGCTCGCCACCAACACATCGGCCACAGCCACTTGGTCATGGAATTGTCGGCTAGCAAGCACACGTTTGTCTTCCAACCTGCGCGGATCAACCAAGCAAACGGATGTGGAAAGACTCACAACATCTTTGTAAAACTCGCCCGTTAGCGTTTCGATCACCTGAGCCGGGTGGCCCAACCCAGTTGGTTCGATAAACAGCCGATCAGGGCGTGCAAAGCTGATCAAACTGTTAAGCCCTATCTGCATAGGCAACCCGGAAATGCAGCACATACAGCCACCAGGCACCTCTTTAACCGCCACGCCCTGATTAGACAAAAAGGCTCCATCAATACCCACCTCACCGAATTCATTAACCAACACCGCCCAGCGTTCGCCTTCGGGCTTCTGTTTTAACAGATTGAGAATTGCCGTGGTTTTTCCAGCACCGAGAAAACCAAGCACTAAGTGAGTGGGGATGCGCGTCGGATTTTCTGCCATCTACTGATCCTTCGTTATCAGATAAACTCTGCTTTACACTAATTATGTTATAACATAACATTTAAGACTATTAAGAAGCACCTCGTTTTTAGACCAAACCCGTTCGCGAGTATCTGCGACTGACAGGGTACCACTCCTCGTCACGAATCAGGATGAGCTCGCTTTAATGTCAATAATGCAACGTTATAACATGTAATCGGAGACTTTATGATTTACCAACCCCGACCGCTCCCCTCTGCTCTTCGCCGCTTGGCGACTATCGCGACGCTGGCCTCTGCAACATTACTAACCGCCTGTGGCGGAAGCAGTTCAGACGAGGCGCACAACGACACAGACATCGATACCGGCGGGCGCCTGGCCCTGTTTGATACCGATGCGTCAGCTCTGAAGTTCTTGAACTTGGACGATGGAGAAGTACTTACGTCCATGACTATGGACGGTGAACCCCCACGCCTCTATTCATCGCCCGATCATCGGTATGCAGTCGCTATCCAGCGTGAAGGAGATCGAGTGTCGTTCTTTGATGGCGGGCTTTATACAGAGGATCACGGCGATCATCTGCACGACTATGCCGAAGCCCCGACCATGCTGCCCTTGACGCTGAATGACCACAAGCCCACTCACTACACTTTGGGCGAGCCTTACGGTGTCGTCTTCTTTGACGGTGGTTCTGCTGCCCGTTCAAAAGTGACTGTTTTTTCTGACGCGTCCTTGGGGAACAGCTCCACTCTCGCCAGTCTCGATCTTGAAAACAACATGCACGGTGTTGCCAAACTGATTGGCGACCACCTATTCGTGACCTACCGTGATAGTGGCATTACAGATACCACACTCCCAGCGGCAGTCGAGCGTTATCATTTTGACGGCTCCAGTTTCGGTTTCGAGACTCGGTACGACGAGGCCTGCCCGAAGCTTCACGGTGCCGCCGCGAACGCGCATAGTCTCGGGTTTGGGTGCGGTGACGGTGTGCTAGTGATCGACCTCCACGAAGCTGGCTATCCAGCTACCAAATTGGCTAACCCTGACAGCCTTGAAACAGGCGCACGCATTGGAACCCTCGTCGGCAATCACGACGTTGAAGAGCTGGTGGGTATTGCAGGAGACCGACTCTTTATCATCGATCCAGAGTCAGAAGCGACTATTTACCAAGAGCTGGACATTGGCCCAGACGTAGCCCGACTCACCCAAGGATTTACGACTCACGGTGAGGTGTTTTATGTACTTGGTAACGACGGCAGCCTACGGCTATTCAACCCCGCCGATAACTGGACATTGTTCAAAACCGTTCAACTGATGGACGCGCCCAGCGAGGAAGATACCTTGGCGGTGACTGTATCGGCGGCTCAAGAACACGTGTTCGTACTGCACAATCAAACCGTGATTGAGGTGGATATGGCTGATGGTGATGTTGTCCGCAGCATCGACCTAGGTTTTAACGCATCTTCCGTTGTCTGGCTGGGCCTGACAAATGGGGAGCACAACGAAGAACACTCGCACTAACCCATTCTGAACCTCACAAGGCAGGCCGGTGATCACTGGCTTGCCTTGTTGCGTTGCCGTTGGAGCACCCATGTTAAATCGCATTGTACCTTTTACCGCCTTATCACTAGCACTGCTCACAAGCGGTGCCAGTGCAAACGAGCTCAACCCAGACGTAAGCCTTACTCTGGATGGACACTACAAGCAGAATGACACCGCGCTATCTCACCGAGCACAAGGATTTGGCTTAGGGCATACAGAGCTCTCACTCTCCTCTCCCATCGACGATCTATTCTCGGGGCGGTTAACCACCGTTTTCGAAGAACATGATGGCGAGAGCGAGGTTCTAATTGAAGAGGCTTACCTGCAAACCAACGGCTTACCTCTTGGGCTGAACGTACGAGCAGGCCGCTTCCTTTCTCAGGTAGGTTATCTCAATGGCCGACATATGCATGAAGATGATTTCATGGAGCGACCAGCCGCTTACCGAGCGCTGCTGGGAAGCCACTATTACGATACCGGCCTGCGCATAAATGCTCTGCTACCCACTCCGTTTTACTGGCAAATAGGCGCCGAGGCATTCAGTGGCGATCAACTTTCGGAAGGGACCGAAGATATCGGTGTCTATACCCTGAATACCCGAGTAGGAGGCGACCTTTCTGCCGCCCAAAGCTGGCAGGCAGGGCTGTCCTATCTGCATAACCGTCAGATCAGCGTGGACGAAGACGACCACGGCCATGACCATGACCATGATCACGAACATGGGCACGATCACAGTCATGGCGCTTCCTACAGCGGTAAAAATCTCTACATTGCTGATGCCGTGTGGAAATGGTCACCAAACGGCAACACCCGCGAACAACAGCTCACACTCAGCGCGGAATACCTCTATGCCGATGATCTGAACAAATTCGCGACTTCCGATGACTATCACGAAGGTTGGTACGTGTCTGGCGTTCACCAATTCGCCCCGCAGTGGTCGGCGGGTATCCGGTATGGCGAAGTGGATCTGCGTGAGGCGCACGGTGATCACTTCCACAGCCAACGCCTTAAAGAAACGGATGTCATGTTGGCCTGGTCGCGTTCACATTTTTCGACACTCAGGCTCCAATACACTCATCAGTCGGCAACCGGATTCAGCAACGCGGATAATACCGTGGCGCTGCAATATGTAGTGTCGCTCGGCGCACACGGGGCTCATGGGTACTGATATGCGCTACTTACCATTGTTCATCACCGCTGTATTGACCGGGCTGATGTCTCTACCCGCCCGAGCAGACTTTCATGTGTTTGCTTGTGAGCCCGAATGGACTGCTCTAGCCCGAACATTCATGCCAGACGCTCACTTCACAACGGCCACAAGCTATCTGCAGGACCCCCATTACATTGAAGCAAGACCCAGCCTGATCGCAGCCATGAGTCGGGCCGATATAGCTGTGTGTACGGGAGCTTCACTGGAAGCGGGCTGGTTGCCGGCACTGCTTCAGAGAGCCGGCAATACAGACATTCAGCCAGGCCAACCCGGGCTGTTCTTTGCTGCAGATCACGCTCAATTGTTTGCTCCCCATGATCACGTAGATCGCAGCATGGGAGATGTACATCCCGAGGGGAATCCCCATGTGCATCTCTCGCCGGACCAACTACCGAACATCGCCAAGGCGCTGGCTGAGCGCCTTGGCGCAATGAGGCCAGACAACTCAGCTGATATCTTTGCGCGTTATATAAAATGGCGCGTTAACTGGAACTTCCACCGTGCAAATTGGCAAGAAAGAGCAAAAGCCTTGCAGGGGCGCTCCCTTGTCATCCAGCACACCGGGTTCGGCTATCTATTAAGATGGCTTGGCATAGACGCAACCATGGATCTGGAACCGAAACCCGGTCTGCCCCCAAGCGCCAGCCACCTGAATCAGCTATTAGCAGATCCGAGGTTAGAAGATGCGGCAGCGATTTTGATTGCCAGTCACCAGAACCAAAAGCCTGCGCAATGGCTGTCGACTCAAACACGAAAACCCATTCTGGTACTACCGGGAACCGTTACTGACGACTCAAAAACGGACACTTTAGCTGAGCTGATTTCTGAAATTATCAACCGCCTTGAAAGTGCCATGCCAGAGGTTGCTAATGGGAGCCTTTGAGTGGATGCTCCTACCGGTGCTCGGCAGCGCACTTCTCTGCCTGCTACTCGTACCACTGGGGTATCAGGTGATTGCTCGAGGAGTCATTTTTGCGGATCTTGCGATTGCTCAGTGGGCGGCGCTGGGAACTCTGGCGGGATTGTATTTCCTGCCAGACCATACACTTGCAGGGGCGTCGATAAGCAGTTTGCTGTTTGCCCTACTCGCAGCCATAGCCGTACAACTGATTTTTAAGTTTCTCGGCGCGGTCAAAGAGGCGTGGATTGGCATTCTCTATGTACTAGGAGCTAGTCTGGCAGTATTGATGGTTGGTGGTGACCCTCACGGCGCTCAAGCCCTGCAGAGGGCGGCCGCGGGAGATCTACTATGGGCGAGCTGGGAGCTCATCATCGCAACAGGGATACTGACAGCGTTTGTATGGCTACTCAGCTGGAAGCTGCCAGCTTGGTTTTCCGGTGCTGCCTTCATGCCTGTTTTCGCAATTTCAGTCACTTACTCGGTGTCGCTCGCCGGTATTTACGTCGTGTTCGCGACCCTAATCATCACACCGTTGATCGTGGGTTCTGTTCAAGATAAACCGCCAATTATCGCGGCGATTTGTGCAATCACCGGCCATTTAGTCGCGATCGCCTATTCCGTGGTTTCCGATGTACCCGTGGGGCCAGCTATTGTCGTCGCAACACTGCTTACAGCTATGCTTTGGATTGCCGGATATTACTTCAGATTAGAGGGCAAACAGACCTCATGATGCCGAACGTCAACTCTCAAAGAACGAAAACCGCCATGATCCCGCCGTAACCAAAGTAGACAACGGCCAAACCGAGCCCGAAAAAAGCCATAAACATCTGCGCCCTGCAGAGTATAACAACGGCTTTCCCAACAGGGATCACAGCTTCCAACCCCTTGAAGCGTTTTCTCTTGGCCATCCTGGGGCAACCAATCAAGTAGATATAGTTCAAGGATCTAAGCAAACTCAGCGGGAAAAATCTGTAATTAGTGAGTTCAGCCTTCTGAAACCAGGGTTCCCTGAACAATAAGTCGTCCAAGCTGGGTGTCAGGTATTTGTGCAAGGCAGCCCAAAGAGGGAAGTACAACAAGCCTAAAATAAGTATGCAGGCGGATAGAGCGATAAAAAACACAAAGTCAGCATGCTCTCCAATCATTGGCGTCAGCAGCTCCAATTACAGGAAAAGTAGCGTATAAAAAACATCGCCAGAACTATAAACTTGTGTGGTACACACAATACAACTCCGAGTCATGTATAAAAAAAGTACAGTCCCCCTCCATATCCAAACATAGCAAAGAAGATTACCGTTCCCAAAAGGGCCGACCAGATGTGAATAATGCATGCGATTCTGATAGCAGGATTTACTTTTACCCTTTTATCGAGTTTTTTGAAGCGCTTACGTTTCGCCATGCTAGGTATTGCGATCAGATAGCTGTAGTTCAGGGTTTTCACAAGACTAAATGGAAAGGCTTGGTAGTTGATGAGCTCCACATCGTTAAAAAATGGCTTTCGAAATAGCTGCGCATCAAGCCGTCGTGGAAGCACCTTGTGAAGAATGCCCCATAGGGGATAATAGACTGCGCTAAAAGCTCCACCTGCCAGCATGATAGAGAGGAAAACGATAAATTTGGGGTCAGCACCTTCCATATTTCGAAACCTACAAAGCCGAAAGCAGAGAACTTGAAAACCTCGGCATCATCTCCGGATTGAGAACTACAGCTTAGAGAGCAAATAGCCCCCAGATACTGATGAGTAAGTAGGGGACGCCCATCAAAAAAAGTAATATGCATAAAGCAGCATGTAGCTTGCACATTATGATAGTCGACAACCCCACCGGAAGCGGTTCGTTGAAGCCTTTAAAGCGTTTCTTCTTGGCAAAAGTTGGCAATGCGATCAAATAAACGTAATTCAGTGAGCGGAAAAGGCTCAACGGGAAAACCCGGTAATTCAGTAATTCCGAAGATTTAAAAAAAGGCCTTTGAAACAAAATAGGGTCCAGTTTTGACGGCAGGATGTGATGGAGTGCAGCCCAGAGGGGGATTAGTACAAGCATCACCAGTAAGCCAACACCCATGATGCCGAAGTAAATGTAAAAGAGTAAATCAATAACACTCACAGCAATGCTCTCCGGCTCAAAGTATGGACAACGAGGCGTCGGAAAGTAAGGATTTTCGCCCATGTTTTTGTGCAACAGAGCAGAGAGTTCCGACGCCTACTTTCGAAACAATATCGACCTTCGCACCACTGAGATTATAGAGTGCTACACCCGTTCTACCTCCAGCATATCCCGCTGCAACACCGCCAAAACCGATAACCAGACCGCCAACCCAGCCAACAGGAGTAGTCATAGCAAGTAGAACAAGCGACGCACCGAGCGAGAAAACAAGCCCTCCAAATACTCCACCTGCGGTTTCCACCAAGATATCGTTTTTATCCCGCTGTGTTCGGGCGTTGGCAATTTGGTTGCAGGCCAAACCTAGACTTACCCCAGTCAGTAAGATGCCGCCTGTTTTGGCGTGCGACGCCGCGCCTTGCATCTTCTTGATCGACGCTTTGATGTTTATTGTGGGTGTGACACCCTTGCTTCTGGATATACGAAGCACCTCTGTAGGCCTTTGTGTGCCATTCAGTATCAAGTTGGTGGGCCCAAGGTTGGTGGTCAACTGAGCAACCAGCTTTCGCCGCTGATAGTCGTACTGACCTTTAGTTTTCTCACCGGCCTTGTAGTTTTCATGGTTGGTTACCATTTCCCGCATAAGCGGTGCATTGGTAGAAAAAGTGGTGTCTATCATCGACATTTTTGCACTTCCCAGACCAATCAAGGCTGGCAGCAGAGTAGACATTAAATCACGTTCTTCGCGGGTACTTCGGTTCCAGGTACGCTCCAGCTCAGGCACCCAATATTGATTGTCTGTACGTACGGTCAGCAAGTGGTGGTTGGGCCTAGGGGCAGCGCAGTACTGCTGGGGAATTTTCAGGCGGATTAATTGGTCAGGTTTTATCAGGTCAGGATTGATAATCGAAGGATTGTCGGCCTGCACTTGCTGAATCAGTAGTGAAAGCTGCTCATCGTTCAGGCCTGCGTGGTACCGATAAAGAATCTTGGAGAGACTGTCCCCGGACCTGACTCGATACAGCAAAGTATCGAAGTTCTGGGTATAGCTGGTCGCAAAAGCTGCTGTGCTCATAATAAATCCCTTTAGAAATTCCGTTTTAAATCCCGCCTTTACATCCAAGTTCCGTGGCAGGTCTGTTTCCCATTCAAATGGTAATCATCCTCTGTGGTGATGACAAGTTAAAAGCTGGCCTTCCAAGGGATACCACAACTAATCATGTTTGGCACATACAGGACACTAGCGGCGATAACCGCACCCTAAATTGATCACGAACTAACTCACCAAAGCCCTGAACAAAACCCTCTATCACGGTACGCCATCATGAACCCCTGTCATGGTCTTTATTCAGAATAAACAGTGCCCCGACAATAAGGGCGTTCATACCTTGAGAAAACTCCGCCTCAACTTCAGCCTCATCAGCCACATGGCCCAATTCTAAGCCCGAATCATTCTCTGCTGCGGAATAGATCGTGTCAGCTACCGCGATGCAATGGAATGCAACGGTGGCGACTATCCAGCGCGCGCGGTTCTCGGGAATTCCATATACATCGGCGACTTGCTTGTGGTGCTCGCCGATTTTTGCGGTGATTTGCGGCGTTGAAGCTGACCTTCTTAGCAGGTAAGGCGGAAGGCCCGGGTTGGACTTTACTAAATCTTGCAAAGATGTGACGAGCGCCACCAGATGATCCTTCAGGCCATCCTTCCCCGTACCGCAAACTTTCGGAATCTCCCATCGTTGAAAGATCTCCTCGGCAACCAGTCGCTTAAGTTCTTTAAGGCTGGGAACGTGCTTGTAAAGCGCCATGTGACTGACACCCAATGAGGCCGAAAGGCCAACAAAGGTGATATTCGGCAGGCCCATCTCTATGCCCGCATTCGCTATTCGTTCTCGGGTGATAACCGGGGGGCGACCGCGGGCGGGGGTATTTTGCGACTGTGCCATGTTTGCTCCTTGGTCGACTGGGGCATCCATGAAACCGCGTTACAAAGCTCACGTCAAATTAGTTTATACAGTTGCAACTATATAAATTTTTATTTATTGTGTTGCGACTAATTATCATTACCATCCATCAAGGTTTTTCATGAGCACTCCTGCTCAGAGTGAACAACAGCCCATCAAAGCTGCATGTGGCAGCCAAATATCAGGCGCCACTCGTATGAGAATGGCTTGTCTGTTTGTCGCGCTTTGCGTTGGGTCTCTGCTGATTGGTGCGCGGCAAATGGAGTGGTCTCAGGTAGTGCTCCTGTCAGGGGATACTTGGCTAACGCTGACAGCCAGTCGCCTGCCACGTATGGCAGCGCTCATCCTAACCGGTGTCGGTTTGGCGGTATGTGGCGTTATTCTTCAACACATTGTTCGCAACAGGTTTGTCGAGCCGGGCACCTCTGGGGGGCTGGATGCCGCAAAACTTGGGGTTCTGGTCTCGTTAACGCTGATGCCAGCGATGGGGAAGTTCAGTCAGATGCTGTTCGCGCTCGGGTTCTGTTTTGTCACAAGCCTTCTTTATGTCGCAGTGATAAGACGTATCCAGTTCAGGAATACCGCGCTTGTTCCAGTAATTGGTCTCATGTACGGCAGCGTTCTCAGCGCGGTCGCCGAGTTTTATGCATACCAGCAGAACATCTTGCAGAGCATGCAAGGTTGGCTGATGGGGGACTTCTCCAGAGTGGTTCAGGGCCAATACGAAGTCATCTATCTCATTCTACCTATTGCTGTTCTGGCATACCTCTATGCCCACCGGTTTACCGTTCTGGGGATGGGTGAGGACATGGCGACCAGTTTGGGGTTGGGCTATGCAGCGACCGCGACGCTGGGGCTGCTGCTGGTAGCGATCACTGTCTCCGTTACGGTGATCACCGTGGGGGCAATTTACTTTGTTGGGCTGGTGGTGCCCAATCTGGTGGTTCTGCACTACGGTGATAACCTTAAGCATACGCTTCCGCTGGTTGCAGTGGGTGGCGCAGCACTTCTATTGGCCTGCGACATCGTTGGCCGCCTGCTGATCTTTCCCTTTGAGGTTCCCATTGGTCTAACCGCCGGATTCATAGGCGGTGCGGTATTCCTCGTGTTGATTCTACGGGGAGAAAAACAATGAAGGGCAAAGGCGCGCTGTGGATCATTTTCTTGGCGGTCATTGCATTGGCGCTGGCGTTCGTATTCGCAGGCTCAGGGCTTAATTTCGAGTACATTATTCCCAAGCGTCTGATACGGCTAGCAGCCATTATTGTCGGCGGAATCTGTGTAGCGCTTTCGTCAATTATCTTCCAGACCCTCGTTAACAATCGAATCCTCACTCCGGCGATCATGGGCTATGAGGCCGTATACCTGATGTGGCAGTCAATGCTGCTACTTGTTCTCGGTACGCAAGGGCTGGTGGCCATCGGTTTGGGTGGGAACTTCTTTATCTCATCAATTCTGGTGCTGCTCTACTCTTGGGTCATCCACCGATGGCTGTTGGGTAACGGCAACAATGACGTTTACCGTCTGTTGCTCGTCGGGCTGGTGCTGACAATGGTCATTAGCACTCTCACACAGTTTGTTCAGCTTCGGATCAGCCCTGGTGAATTCGCAGTGTTTCAGGGCTTGAGTTACGCCTCTTTCAACCGAGCCCAGCCCGCTACCCTCCTCTACTCTTTGGTCGCGGTTACTGCGGTGTGTGTGATTGGCCGCAAATATCTACCAGAGCTTGACGTCCTCGCGCTAGGACGTGATCAGGCGATGTCTTTGGGCGTTAATCACTCCAGACTCGTGGGCCTCTACCTTGCGCTAATCGCTATTCTGGTCGCCGTTTCGACCAGCCTGATCGGCCCCACGGCATTTCTGGGAATATTTGTCGCCAATATTGCGTACGCGCTGGCAGCTAGCCGAAGGCACCGCCTGACCTTGCCAATCGGCTGCGCCATCGCCATCGCAATCTTCCTCGTTGCCCAGTTTCTGGTCGAGCACGTCTTTAACTACAAAACCACCGTCAGCATCCTAGTCAATCTGGTGTGTGGCGCCTACTTCCTTCTGTTGACGGTCCGAGTTCGAGGCACCCTATGATCACTGTCCAGAATCTCTCTAAGGCATACGGCGCCAAGACGGTCCTGTCTGCAGTCAGTGCCGGCTTTCCACCCGGGTGCGTAACCTCCGTGATCGGGCCAAATGGTGCCGGTAAGTCGACTTTGCTGATGCTCATGGCGCGCCTTTCTGAGCCTAGCAGTGGGGACATCCTTTTCGACGGTGAACCCGTCGAAGGCATACCTACATCCGAGTACGCCAAGCGTGTCGCCACCCTAAGGCAATCCTCTGATTTCAATATGCGCCTGACGGTTGGGGAGCTTGTTGCCTTCGGCCGCTTCCCCTATAGCCGCGGTGTCATCAATGACAATGACCGTAGAGTGATCGACGAATCCATCGAGTTCCTCTCGCTTGAACCACTTCGTCACGCTTACATAGACGAAATCAGCGGCGGTCAACGGCAGATGGCCTTCCTCGCGATGACCATCGCACAACAGACGCCCGTGTTATTGCTAGACGAACCGTTGAACAACCTCGATATGAAGCACGCTGTGCAGATTATGCATGCGCTGCGCCGCCTGTGTGACGAGCAGAGACGCACCGTGGTTCTCGTGATCCACGATATTAATTTCGCTGCCAACTATTCAGACCACATTCTGGCCTTAAAAGGCGGGCAGATCCGGTTCAATGGACCATCCGGCGAGACCATCACCGAAGCACTTTTGCACGACTTGTATGACTTGGACTTTGAAATCCTGAGCAACGAACGCGGCTGCGTTTGCGACTACTTCACCCCCCGTTCCGGAGTATGGAAATGAGATGGAAAAAGACACATCGGGCAATAGTTTCTCTGACAATTCTGACGGCTATTTGGTTGCAAGGGTGCGGGGAAAAATCGAATAACCAACAGGCCTCTCTGCCTCTTGATGAACCGGTCATTGTTGAACACAGCCTTGGACGCACAGTGATTACTCAGCGCCCCCGTCAGGTGGCGGTGCTTGATATGAATGAGGCGGACTTTCTCGATCAGCTCGGCGTACCGATTGCCGGGATGGTGAAAGACTATGTGCCGCATTTTCTTGCCCGCTACAAATCGGCTCCAGACGTGCAAGATCTTGGAGCTATTACTCAGCCAAACATGGAAAAGGTGTATGCCCTCAACCCCGACCTGATACTGATAACGCCTATCCAGGCCAATCACTATGAAGAACTATCCGGGCTCGCACCCACCTTACATTTCGATGTCGACTTCCGAGACAGCAAAAATGGTCACATCACCGCCGTTAAAGAGCATCTTCGGTCGCTTGGCCGCATCTTCGACAAGAGCGATGTCGCCGGTCAAAAAATAGATGAAATCGACGCGAAGGTAGCACAAGCACGGCAGGTCACAAACGGTCGACCGGAAACCGCTCTAATCGTGATGCACAACAACGGCACTTTCAGCTCCTTCGGCGTTCGATCACGTTACGGGTTTATTTTCAATGCGCTTGGCGTGAAACCCGCCAGCAACATAGATGCATCCAGCCTGCACGGCCAACCCGTCTCCAGCGAATTTATCCATCAAGCCGACCCGGACATTCTCTATGTCATCGACCGCACGGCGGTTATGGAACGCCGCCCAGTCATGACTGCCGAGCAAATGGGTAACCCATTATTACGTCAAACCAAGGCATGGAAGAACGGGCGGGTGGTTTTTGTTGATGCCGACGCTTGGTACATCACCGCTGCCAGCGTGACCTCGCTGAAGATTCTGATCGATGAGGTTATCGCAGGGTATCAGGGCTAGTTTATTACAACTTACTGACAGGAATTTCCCATGAAAAGCACATTGAACGGCAGCTGTTTACCTGCCCAGGCGAGTGAGGCACGCCAACTTACCTCTGTTGTCGCGAGGTACCACACACCCATGGCTATTGTTCTTGGGTTGGCACTGGGGGGAGTGACCTTCTATGTACCGCTGGCGTCTGCTCAAAACACTGCTCCCGAGCCTTCAAGCATTGAATCACTTCCCCAACTTGACGTCTTGGGCAACACGGTCTCCGCAAATGAAGCCTACTCAGGTGGTCAGGTAACGAACGGAAGCCGTGCCGGAATGCTGGGTGAAAAGGACTTCATGGAGACGCCATTCAATAGTGTCAGCTACACGGAGAAGTTTATTGCGGACAGTCAGGCTCAAGCGGTAACTGATGTAATTGCGGCAACCGATCCGTCGGTATTCAGTAGTGGCGTGACCGGGGAGAACCTCGAAAGCTACTCCATTCGAGGTTTCCGTTCCGACATCGGCGACGTTACGTTCGACGGCATGTTCGGCGTTGCCCCCTACTATCGGAGCTCGCCGGAGATGTTTGAACGCATTGAAGTTTTGAAAGGGCCTTCAGCGCTACTGAATGGCATGCCGCCAAACGGGTCCGTAGGCGGCTCCGTGAACTTGGTCCCCAAACGAGCTGGAAACGAACCAATGACCGAGTTTACAGCAACTTATATGTCTGACTCACAGTTTGGCGGTCATATCGATGTGGGACGACGTTTCGGCAAGAGGAATCAGTTCGGTGTGCGCTTCAATGGCGTCTATCGGGATGGCGAAACCGCCGTTAACCAGCAAGAGAAGGAAGTCCAATTGGCCTCGCTGGCCTTGGACTGGCGCGGAGATCAAGCCCGGATTTCCGCCGATTTGTATATGAGCGAAGACCGGATCAATGGTGCTACCCGGGGTCTCACCCTTGCACCGGGAGTGAAACTACCCAGGCCACCTGAGCCCGATACCTTGTTGAACCCCGACTGGGGATTCAACCACTCGAAAGATAAGGGCGCTATGCTACGCGGCGAGATCGATGTAAGCGATCAGGTCATGGTGTACGCCGCAATCGGCACCAGTGAGACGACATTTCGGGCGACGAACTCATCTGTAGCCCAGGTAATCAACGACGCCGGCGACTATCGAAATAACATGGGTGACGTGGGCGACGAGGCTAAGCGGACTTCTGTAGAGACGGGCCTTCAGAGCCACTTCCAAACCGGCTACATTGGCCATGAGGTAGCGATCAATGCCCAGCGATATAAAGAAGACTACCAACTAAACGCCCGCCGGGGCGTCCTTAATCAAGACTGGATCACAAATATCTACAATCCGGTCTGGGATCCACGTGATACCCCCTTCAACGTCCAGCCCATTACCCAAACCGATCTGCGCCTGACCAGTTATGGCATAGCGGACACGCTGTCCGTTGCAGAAGACCGAGTGCAACTGACTCTGGGCCTTCGACATCAGGAAGTGGTTCAGGACAGCGCTCTGGCCAGCACGGGTATGCCGCTGAGCAGCTATGACGAAAGCGCGGTGACACCCGCAGTTGCGGTGATATTCAAAGCCACGGACGCCCTGTCGGTTTATGCCAACTACATAGAGGGCCTGAGCCAGGGAGCAACGGCACCAACCACGGCGGAGAATGCAGGTGAAGTTTTCGAACCCTACAAGACCAAGCAGAACGAAATCGGTCTAAAGTTCGATCTGGGGGACTTTGCCCATACCCTAAGTCTCTACCAAATCAAGCGACCAAACAGTTATACCGACCCGGTTACTAATGTTTTCTCCTCTGGCGGAGAACAGCGTAACCGAGGGGCGGAGTGGAGCTTCTTCGGTTCCCCGCTGCACCGCTTGCGCCTGATGGGCGGCATCGCGTATCTCGATGCCGAGCTCACAAAAACGGCAGGCGGCGTGAATCAGGGCAATCAGGCCCCAGGGATACCCGAGCTGACCGGAAAACTAGGCGTGGAATGGGATGTTCCAGCACTGCAGGGTCTGACGTTGACCGGGAACACTACCTCTGTATCGGAACAGTACATCAACTCCGACAACTTCATATCGCTGTCAGGCCGCACCCTGTACGACATGGGTGCACGTTACGACACCAGCGTCTCAGGTCAGTCCCTGATCTGGAGGCTTAACATTAAAAACTTGACCAATAAAACGTACTGGGCGACCCCACACTACACCTCACTTGGCGTGGGCGCTCCACGTACGGTCATGCTTTCGGCCACGATGGGGTTCTAAGCAGTGGAACACTTTTGACAACCGATCCGCTTCAATTGCTTCATTACCGGTGTCTGTATGAGTAGTATTAAATGGTATTCCGGCTTGATTAACGAGCCCCTGACGGCAGCGCTAAAACCAGCGCTGCCTATGCTTGCAATTGGCACCCTGGCGGCTGCCTTGTCCGGCCTGACAAAACTGGGCGCACTGTGGTGCCTGGTGCAGGTGATCGATGATCAATCCGTAACATGGATCATCGAAGTAGGCGCGCTGTTGCTAGCCAGCGCAATATTATCATCCGCAGCATCATGGTCCACTCACAAAGCGGAAGCCGGGTTTGCTGCCCGGCTGCGCCGACAGGTGGCTAAGCACCTGATCCGGCTGCCAGCAAGCACGCTTACCCGGTGGGATGACAAGAAACTGCGCAGCCTGTTATCAAACGATGTCCTCTCGCTACATCATTTGGTAGCCCACCTCCCTGCCGAAATCGTTACGTTTGCCATCGTCCCTCTGGTGTCTATTGCATTTCTCGTGGCCATCTCTGGTTTACAGGCACTGCTGGTGCTAACCCCCGGTGCAGTGGCAGCGCTCTACTATCTATGGTTTATGCCTAAAATTTCGGCACGTCATGGTGAGCAGCGTGCGAAAGTCATGTCGGAAATCGTAACCGCAGTGGACGAGTATGTGAGGGGCATTCGGGCTAGCCGTATTTATGGTGCACAATCCGGGGCTCTGGCTTCCTACCACAGTGCCACAGACAGATTTACCCACGGGATGATTACCTGGGTCAGAAAGGTGGCAACGGCCGCGGCGGTTGCTGTGTCGCTTCTGCAGGCCGTCGCAACGTTTGCCATTGCCTACGCAATCACCTACCAGCAAGGTACCGCAGCAATAGCCGCTGGCCTGTTTTTCGGTTTGGCTATCGTAACCCCTTCGCTCAGGCTTGGGCATGGTCTGGACTACGTTTCCGCCGGACGAAATGCGGCACGCCACCTGACAGATTTTTTTCGCGAATGCCCGCTCCCCAGCGCCAATGCAAGGGTGCCGGGAAACCGTGTATTGCTGGAAGCAAAAGCAGTCACCTTAATGGCAGGTGGACATTCCGTTATTGAGGGGGCGAATTATCGTTTTTCTCCCGGGACGATAACGGTTATATCCGGACCCAGCGGCGCGGGTAAGACTACATTACTTAGAACTCTAGCGGGACTGGAGCAAACACACAGCGGCTCCATGCGCCTATCAGGCATCGATTTGGCCATGCTTGATGAAGAAGCTCGTCATCAGGCAATCCGGCTATTACCGCAGGGCAGCTCTGCTCTGTTAACAAGCGTTCGAGAGAACCTTACTCTGGCTGATCCAGAGCAGGCTGATGAAAAGCTCGAAGCGGCGCTGCGTCAAGCGCGGCTGGAAGTTGATCTCGACGCCCATGCCGGCAATCTATCCGGAGGTGAAATGCAGCGTCTGGGGCTGGCGCGCATGTTTCTTACGTCCGCACCGGTACTTCTACTGGACGAACCAACCAGTGCACTGGATCCGGATACGACCAAACACATCATCAAATCCCTGCAGCTACTCGCGCACAGTCAAGGCAAAACCATTGTCATTGTTTCTCATGATCCGGTGTGCGCCGCCGAAGCAGATGTTCATCTACAAATGCAGGGAAATACACTAAGGGTTCCGGAATGAACGCCTCAACGCTGAATGAAAAGAGTACTCGTAAATCCCCTTTCTCACGAGACTCTCGCAACCGGGTATTGGCAATCAGTCTAGGCTGGATTGTTGTCGCGGCGCTCGAAGCAACTGCATACACAACACTAGCGCTGGCAATTGTTCACCATCACCCCCCTGTCACAGTGGTAACAAGCGCTGCGATAGCCATGTTGATGACCGTGTTAGTGACACGCGCAGGCTTTCTTTCAGGCGCCCGGTTGTCTGGAGATCTGTACGCAGCGCTCGGCAATGCATTAGCACGGGCCAAGTTGTCGTGGTTTTCCGGCGAGCATCAGGCAGAGGTTATGGTACTGGCCGGACGCGGAATTCCGGGATTTATGAGCATTCCAGCCCACCAGTTACAGTCACTACTGCACGCTCCACTCATACCCCTGTTACTTCTGATTGGTCTGGGATTAGTCGGTGGACTAGAGATAATGCTTGTGGCGGGTTGTTTACTTGCCATGTCGCTGGGAATGCAGTTTTTTGCACAGCGCGCCCTCAAGAGAATTGATATCGAACGGCATACCAGAGACCTGAACACAGCCCAGTCCACGCAAGAGCTCATAGACCACCTGGAACTGCTAAGAAACGCTGCAGGGCCGGTACTGGCGCTAAAGCGTATCGAGTGCCAATGGGAGCATCAGGAACAGGCGATGGCGAGAATCAACCGGGGCGCAGCCATTGCAGTTTTCATCTCGGCACTGGCGGGAGCCTTGCCATTGGTGGGGCTGGCAAGTTATCTGATCTTTACAGGTTTCAACAACCCCGGCCAATTGTTGGCGCTATTGGTGCTTATCACTCGCGCTGCAGCGCCTATGGAAGAACTCGCCCTATCAGGGCTTGTCATCAACGACCTGCGAGCTGCGCTGAAGGACTATCACCAAATCATTGATGCACCAGCATTGCCAGAAGCCGGGCCAGATGAAGTCAAACAGCCAGAAGGATATGGCCTTGCTGCGACGCAAGTCAGCCACTCACCGATGCTACACGATATTTCTGTGGACGCCCCAGAGGGTGCCAGACTACTAATCGTTGGCCCTACTGGGAGTGGCAAAAGTACATTGATTGAACTGCTGATGCGTTTCGACGATCCGGAGCGTGGGGAAATTACCCTCGGTAAGGTTCCGCTGGCGAAGATTCGCTATGAGGATCTAATGGCACACATTGCATACGTCGGGCAGGACCCCGTCATTTTTACCGGCACACTCGCCGATAACATTCGGATAGGAAAGCCGCACGCATCAGACGCAGACCTAGAAAAGGTTGCAAGGTACGTCACGTTAGGAAGCGTAATAGATCGTTCGCCACTTGGTATAGAACAGCCGGTCGGCCATCAAGGCTCGGCTCTTTCCGGTGGGGAGCGCCAACGTCTAGCACTGGCCAGAGCATTGATTAAGGACGCTCCCATTTTGGTTCTTGATGAGGCCACCTCAGCCTTGGATCAGAATACCGAGAAAGAAATCGCCAAAATCATAAGAAGACTGCCGGGCACCGTTATTCTGGTTACCCATAGGAACGAGACTATCTGGGCCCCCACTCATACGATAATGCTGGGCGGTTAAATACGGGGAGCGGATCAGGCTGTCTGCCTCAATCCGCTAAAAGGCATTTCCGTAGTTCCAATGATACTTCAGTGGACCATCATTGCCGATTGCTTAGACGGATAGGTGACTGGACACGTCGGCCAGTTCAGATATTGGGCAAAAAAATCTGGCTGGAGTGACGCATCCAGCAAGATGTCGATGCATTCGTTGCTACTGCAATATTCGCTCATGCGGACGTGGCAGCGCTCTGTCGCTCGCAAGCTCTCAAGAGCTCGAAGCAACATATCGTCAGCAACGCTATGTTCACCGCAATTACGCAAGATGCTGCACAAAAGAATGGCAGAAAGAGTCAGCTCAACATGCATACAGTCAGAATTTCGGGTACGAACCAAACAAGCTAGATCAAAGGCGTTGCCTGCCACAATTATGACTTTTTCAGAATCCCGGCTTTCGTACAAAGTAAGGGCGTTTTCCATCCAGTAAACCCACAAATCATTTTGTTCTATGAGTGACAAGTTTGCGAACATCGAGCGGTGGTGCGGACAAAGAAATTTCATGACATCCTCCTTGGCTTTCACCGAACGATAATAACAACCATTCTCATCAAGGCAAGTTAAATTGGAGGGCTTATTGCAACCAACCCCAGCAAGTCCCGTTCTTCGCCGGTACTTCGATTCCAGTTACATTCCAGCTCAGAGACTCAAAACTGTCATCAGACGTTAACTAAGCGTAGGCAATATTAGCCCCTGTACAGCCTTAGATTAACCAACCACCCCATTCTCGCCGACTAACGCGATGCTGGAAAAAACCAATATATTCAACAAAAGGCCCGTTATGAAAATCTTGCTTATATTGCCTCTGATCATCGGCGCTCTCGCTATGTTATCCGGCTGCAACGACAGCGATAACAACGCCAGCGCGCCCGAAGTGAGCCCCCCTGATGACAACCAATCGCTGGTTCAGCTTGGTCCCAGGCCTTACTTTCTGGTTAACGATATGGATGAGGGTGAACTGAAGAGTACGCTGCAAGCGTGTGAATCTATGACCCCGACCGCAAGCGCTTTCTCCATTGCCCACCGGGGCGCGCCGTTGCAGTTTCCTGAACATACCCGCGAATCCTATGTGGCAGCTGCCAAAATGGGGGCCGGGATTATTGAGTGCGACGTTGCCTTTACCAAGGACCGGCAATTAGTCTGCCGCCATGCTCAGAATGACCTGCACACCACGACCAACATTGTGGCCGTGCCAGAGCTGAACGCCAAATGCACACAGCCATTCGTGCCCGCCAATCCGAGCGCAGGCACTAAGGCTGAGGCTGAATGCCGCACCAGTGACATTACGCTAGCTGAGTTTAAGACGCTCCGGGGAAAAATGGATGCGTTTAATGGAGATGCCACTACCCCTGAGGAGTATCTTGGCGGTACCGCCGATTGGCGCACGAATCTGTATGCCACTGAAGGCACCCTGTTAAGCCATCGCGAAAGCATCCAACTGATTAAAGAGCTGGGCCTTAAGTTCACCCCCGAGCTGAAAACACCGGTGGTGTGGTCTCGTAATAAAGTTGGTAACAAAACATTCCCCTAGCGCCCATTTTAGTGGACACCTTCGCCCACATAAAAAAATAAAGTTGGTAACTGAAAAGTGCCGTCATCCTTTCCGGTGTGTTTTTCATGTTAATAAAGATGGTAACTTTTAATTTTTTTCACGCTAAGCCTTACCCACAAGTGCAGTGTAAGTCACGGAAGTTCACCTTTTCGAGCCTTACATGGTACTAGTAAGTCTCCGAACTCTTTCAGCTCCTACTTTCGTTCGAGAGGAATCACTCGCCCGCCGCTGTTACTGCTCTGTTGCGAAGTTGAACGTTGTTGTGCACTCGATCTTAAACGCAATTCGATGACGTTGTTAGTTTCGTCTTCCTCAAAATAGCCTTGGGGGAGATTACAAAGCTCTTCAATAATACTCGCAGGCATTCCCAAGACTTGACGTAAAGTATTTTTGGCCAAGATTTGATTCTCAACCAACATTTTAACACTGCGCTCGAGCAATTTAGGCTCTTCAGGCTCTAGCGTTTCATCAAGTGGTTCACGTTGTACCCACCCGCGGGCAGAACGTGCTTTCCACAACCGTAAGGCCGTATCTTCGCCTATAATTTCCAGATCCCGACACCGTCGAATCATTGCGGCAGCAGATGCTTTCCATTTTGGCTTGAGAGCCAGAAAAGTGTCTAGTGTTGGATACCGCACTTCTCGCACAAAAGAAGCTGCCGGTAATAAAATAGCACTAGCAAAGCGGTGTGCCTGCTTTTCTAACAGGTGGTAGTGTTTCTGGTAGTCTGCATCAGTAACTGTTTTATGAAGCACTATATGACCCAACTCGTGTGCAGAATCAAATCGCGTCCTAAAGCCATTGGCTTTATCCATGCAAAGAAAGGCATAAGGACGGGCATCCACCTGTGACCAGCGTGATACTCCATCCATTTTAGCGAAACCCAAGCTACCACGAGTGACTACGATGCCATTGCTTTCCATGGTATTAATCAAATTATCAACAGGTGACTGGCCAAGCTTCCAACGTTGTCGGCACTCGGCAGCAAAGTTTTCTATTTCATAGTCAGTCAACGCTTTGAAGTCACCTTTGTGCTCCGGCAAGTTGAGGGGTGGAAATTCTAAACTTTCCTGTAATTTGTAAGAAATTTCTTCGGCCCAATCCAACCGAATTCTCGCAACCTCTCTTGAGATTTTTGGCGTCTGATTTTGTGCTCTAAAAAAGCTAGGCTGCGCTTCACAACTAGCGATCGGGACTTCGAGCAACCAAGATTCAGAAACGCCGAAGGTTCTACAAATTTTTTGAAAACTACTAATTTCAGGGCTACTTTTTCCCTGCTCCCATTTCGAGATATTGCCTTTTGCACATTGAATGAGGTCGGCAAGTTCGGCCTGAGTCATTCCTGCGCTGGCACGAAGTTGTCGTAGCCGCAGTGACTGAAAGCCTTGAATTCCGGATCTCATGATCGTGTGTACCCCTTAATCATTCTGTTCATTGCTTTCATTACTTTCAGCTTGGCGCATTTGCTTGCGTAGCCTCGGCCAAGCTTGATCTTCAGGTTCAACAGGTGGCTGGGCTGCAGCATAACCAGCCAGTAGCTCATCAATATCAATTATCAAATGGTACCCCTTGTTGTTCTCATGGGGCACTCGCACTTGTATGTAAGCAGGTCCATCCTGTTGTTGCTCAGGGGACGGAGCTTGCGCAACAATTATAAGGTTGAGCTTCTCGAAATTCTTCGCTTTCTCTGGCGTCGATTTTGCCTCTAACTGAAGCGCCAGTTGCTCACAAATACCAATATTGTGGCGAGCATTTTTAGCTCTGTACTTGGCAGGGCGGACTTTACCACTGGACCAGGAGGGAACGTGAATGGTTGCCAGCATGTTGGCAGTTTCCAACTCCGTGTATGACTCTCCTTCATTTTCTGTAACCTGGATCGAAGGCCGCCAACCTGACTGAGCATTGCACACCGCATCCTGAACGTAAAAATAACGATCCTGGCTACGTTTGCGACTTTGCCTTAGTGCACAGTGCTTAATACGCCCACGACTGTCTTCATCAGCTAATTTGAATGCTTCATGGATCAAGATTGGGAGCTCTTCAAAGAGCTCGGGGCTGCTGTAATGGTGAATGAACTGAATAATTTTTGTTGCTGTGTCAATCTGGGACATGCCTGCTCCGCCTAGCCAAAGTTCCTTAAGCGGATTATAGGCTCTTATTTCTTCCTTTTGAAGGTGCGACATGCTGGAAACACCAAGCGGCGGCAAAATCAGGACAGACTAATGGGACTTGTGTATTCGATAGTCAATTATGAGTGTGGCTAGCCTGATGATTTCGTTAGTAAAGCGCTTCAGTGATGACCTCCAAGCTTGGATCTGCATGCTCTCCATTCTTCAGGTCACAAGTTTCGCGGAAGATATTGTCGAAAGTAGCGCGGCAACATCAGTACTTTAGCGCAAACCCCAGCAGCAGATTGCGTATCACCGTTTTTGAGGCAAGGTCAGCACAGGAAAAATTCTCTACATGGAGCTGCCTCGTCTTCAGTAAACGGATCAGGCTGTCTGTCTCAATCCGTATGCTCAAATGCTCGGGCTTCCGACAATCAGGGCGACCCTCCCCGTAGAGGCTTTGTGACTGAAAATTATCCACACCGCTAAAAGGCATTCCCATAGTTCCTCCGATGCATCAGTGGACCATCATTGCCGGTTGCCTAGACGGAAAGGTGACTGGACACGTCGGCCAGTTCAGGTATTGGGCAAAAAACTCAGGCTGGAGTGAAGCATCCAGCAAGATCTCGATGCATTCATTGCTGTTACCACATTCGCCCGTGCGGATGTGGCAGGGCTCTGTCGCTCGCAAACTCTCAAGGGCTCGAAGCAACATATCGTCTGCAACGCAATGTTCACCGCAACTACGTAGGATGCTGCACAAAAGAATGGCGGAAAGAGTCAACTCCACATGCATGCAGTCAGGGCGGCTGGCACGGGCCAGGCAGGCTAAATCAAAAGCATTGCCGGTCACCATGATGATCTTTTCTGAATCCCGGTTTCCTTGATAGGTAAAAGCGTTTTCCATCCAGAACATCCACAAATCATTTTGTTCATTGAGTGACAGGTTTGCGAACATCGAGCGATGGCGCGGACAAAGAAATTTCATAGCATCCTCCTCTGCTTCACTTTAACGATAATAGTTATCATTATCATTTATGGCAAGATGGATCCTTAAATTTTTTAGCAACCGATGCGGATGTGGAAATTCGCAAAAGTATCCTTGCGCAAGGCTTGGAGCCTTTGCGAACAATATCAGCGGCATTTCGTCTATCGTGACAGAGATGTGCCCTCAGCTACCTTTAAAAGATTCACAACCGGGTGGAAATCCAGGCCAGGCGTTGGGCCTCTCTGACTGTTCTCGGAATTATTGCGCACTGGCCAATGCTCGGCTGCTGCAATGACCCCGATCCAGTCAGCGAAGCTGAATGGATATGATCCGTATGTCAGCCTGAAGAATGTGCTGATATCTCTGCCGATGCAGAATAATCGATGAGCTTTACCACATAGGTAGAAACCAGCTGTCATTAACAAAGTTTGATGACCGAATGCTTACCTGTTAGTCATTATAGATGGCCTGATAAGATCCATACGGCTACCCCGATTAGCGTTAAACCGCCAAACATTTCCGCTTTTTTCCCAACATGGAATCCATGGCTCGCACTAGCATGATTCCTATTGTCACCATAGTTATTGTGGCTATACCAATAAGCACAGCCGCTAGCCAGATATTCACATTGACAAATGCTAAACCGGAAACCAACACCGACTGACAGCGAATCAATACTCGTACCGAGTGCAGGCAGAGCAACCTCAAGAAGTGAAAGCCTGAAAGGCTTCTCTACCTCTTCTGGTCCGGGCTTCATAGATCATGTGCAAACCGAGAGCGATCAGCAGGGTAAATGCTATCCGGTGATCCTAGGCCTCTACATAGGGTGAGGCAGAGTTACCGATTTTGTTCTGATCTCGAATAAGCAGCCAGAGGCATTCGGACTCTCTGTTTGAATAGGTTGAATAAAAAAGGGTTGACATACCACTTTTTCACCTATTGGTGGGTGGCCAGTGCAGTTTCCCAGGTCCAATGCGCACGGCTTCCACGAGCTTTGTCGTACCCGTAAGCCGGCCTGAGAAAAGACTGGGGTTGGATCCGGTCGCCGACTTCTTGAACGCGGCAACACGACGATAATCTGCCGTGGCTAGCCAGGTTCGTTCATCGCTCTCATCGGTGACAATCCGGTAGAGGCCTACTGGTGGGACGGTCGAAGTATCGAGTAGGCGTTTGTAGTGTCTGATCGACCATTTCTGAATACCATCACTGAGGGCATCGCTTCGGAATCGTGCCCATAGCGCCGCCGTATCGGCTGTCGGCCAGTCACCAACATCGGTGATGGCTGTGATCTCGTCGGATTCGAGCCAGGCCCGCATCTCGGCGGGTGTTGCAAAGTCCGGCTTGGCATTCTCGATTGCCGCCATCGCTGCTCGCCGGGAAGGAAGACCCGCGCGGATCAACATTGACATCATGAGCTGAGGGACGCCGGTTTCGAGTGCCGCTGCGGCTCCACCCGTCACAGTCTCCGGTGACCAGCCGAGAGACATGCGCCGGGTGCGGACTGCTTCCAACGCCCAGACCAGTCGATAGGTGAAGGCCTCTTCGACCGCCCGCATATTCTGTGGCCCGATCTTGGCGACATCGTCTCCAGAGACCCAACTGCGCAGGATGGCTTTCCAGTTCGTCGGCAGTGCGTTCGCCTTGTGAGGTATGAAGGGCCTCATGAACAGCAGATGTTCGCCGAGGCCGCCTAGGGCGTCGACGAGTTCGTCAATGTCGCCGTTCAGGGCAGCGACATCGGCTAGGTCGAGAAGCTCGGCCAGCTCATCGGCCATGGCGTCAATGGTAAGGCCAGCTTCGAGCCCGACGCCCATGGCAAAGTGTCCGCGTCGCGACTCCGCTGTGGTGGTCTTCCAGATGAGATCGGCACGTGTCTCGAACACTCTCTTATGTATTGGGGCGACGTTCTCACCTTCGCGTGCGATCTGCCGGGCCCAAAGCGATCCTTTGAGTGCGTCGTCCAAGAGCTTCGGCAGTTCGACGCGCTCAGCATCAAGCGCTTCGACCAGACCGAACACCGTTGCATCGAGACGTTCGACAATCAGAGAAAGCGGTTCCTCGTCGATGGCCTCTTCATCTGCAGCGCCGCGTTCATCATCGTTGCTATCAGAGTCGTAGTCCACACTGGCAGCGAGCCGCTCTGCGACAGCGGTCTCCTCCTCAGGCGAACGCCACGCTTCACGCGCGTTGGCGAGATATTCCCAAGCATCATCGCGATCGAGGACACCATTACGGGACAGCCGTTCGAGAATCTCTGCGACGATTTGGATGAGCCCACTCTTCAGAGAGCGAGCCTTGGCGGAGGCAACCAGACCTCGCCACTCTCGCTTTCGCCACTTGATCTTGTCGAACATCACATGAACTATGAGACCTTCGACGTCCACAAAGGCGCGCCCTGCACGTCCTGCAACATTCGCGAACTCTTCGCCTTCAATCCTCTCGGATGCCCGATACAATGCCGGTACCAACAAGACGGCGGCATTGAGATTGAGGCCCTGCGACAGTGTCGGCGACGCGACGATGACTTTCAGCACACCTTCGGACAGCAGGGCTTCCAACTCACGCAGGAACGGACTCGGCAACCGGCCGTGGTGTATGGCAACGCCTGCCTCAAGGCAGGCGACGGCGGGATGGTTTTCTCCCAACCATTCCTTGCCAACCTCCAGGGCACGGGCGATCGGCACCTTATCCTCCAGCAGCGACTCCAGATAGCCGCGTTTACAAAGGTCTACGACCTGTTTGCCGTAGCTCTCGACCCAGTTCGCCTGAGTGGAGAAAATCAGCGTCCGCTTGCCCTGATTCGCAAACTCCCAGGCCGCGAATAGGGCAAGGTGCGAGTTCTTGCGCGGATAAGGTTTCGTCTCTTTCCCGAGAGCCGGTTTCTGCAGCACGAACTTATCGAGGAAAGGACCATCGTCGTCGAGGTCGAGACGAAGAAGCGCGTGCTTGCCCCGCCAGGTAAGTGCGCCGAACCGCTGCCGCGTGGGACGCCAGTCGGAGCGCACTGGCTCACCGGGCTCGTCGGATCGTATCCATGCGGTAAGATCGTCAAGTTCATCGCCGCTCGGCAGGATGGCGGACAGACAGACAATTCGACGTTCGCTTGCGTCCGCCCTTCGAAGCAGGCGTTGTACCAGCGTTTCGTAGCGGATCTCACGCTCGCTGGGGCCGATCATATGGCCTTCGTCAAGAACGATAAGACCGACATCATCGATCAGGGTTGGGTCACTTCGCAGTGCGAAATCGAGCTTCTCAGGTGTTGCAATGATGATTTCGCGGGTGCGCAGCGCGTCCTCATCGCCAGCCGAAAGGCCGCTGGCACCGTAAAGGGAGGAGACGCTGAAACCGAGGGGCGCGAAGGTCTTTCTGAAGGATCGTTCTGTCTGTGCCGACAGGGCGCGCAGTGGCGTGACGATCAGCACCCGGCGCTCCACAGACAAAGTCATCAGCGCTGCGATCTCGGCCACTCGTGTCTTGCCGGCGCTGGTCGGCAATGCGACGACGAGGTCATCTGTGACGTCAGTGGAACGCCGGGCAGCTTCGCGTTGCGATGGCCATAGCTCGACCTCAGAAATCTTGCGTGCATAGAGCGACGAGATGAAAAGCCGCCGCAGGTCCGGGTATGTTTCCTCCATTCCTTCCGGTGGTTCGGGCGGTAAAGTCTGATGAAGCGAATGCTGCCATAGGTCGTCAATTAGGTGGCGGCAGAGGTTCGAGATCCACCACAGCGGAATATTCTCCGCATTGTCAGACAGGCTAACTGCGGTGTCGAGTAGTGCCCGAGCAGTCTCGATTGGTTCGGATTCGCCGGTCTCGAGCGCGAAATCAAAATGAGCCAAGGCTCGACAAATCGTTGTATTGAGGATCGTCGACAGCACCTCATCGACATCGGACTCTTCACCCTGAAGCGTCTCGGCGATCTGCTCATCCTGGTGAGCTTTGTCTTCCAGCCACCCACGAACGAAACCGCGTAATTGGTCGAGCTCGCGCAGGATCAAGTGCCTAATGGCTGTTTCACCGGGCGAGGTGTTGAGATCGTCCGTAGTCTCGTTGAAGAGCGAATAGGCGACGGCTGAAAAGCCTGCGAGGTGGTAGGCTACGGCCGCTATGGTCCGGCGAAAGCCACGAGTAGGCAATTCCGGATCGCCATTGCGGACAAGGGCTTCGAAAGCGTTGGCTGCTCGCTCGAATGCCTTGCTGATCAGCTCCGAATTGCCGGTCTGAGCACGAAGAGCCATCGCGCCCCGAAGCAGGGAGAAGCCGTGTTCGGCGAGATCGGTTTCAATTGTCTCGCCGAGCGGCGGCGCATTTAGCGGCAGCACACCATTTTTGCGCATCAGTGACCAGGCCGCACCGCGGTAGAGAAGGCGTCCAAGGATGCCATCGCCGGTCGCGGTCGTCAGGAACGTGGTCAGTTCGTCAATCGTTTCCAAGGTCTTCCGCCTCCGCATACATGTCTGCGATGAAGTCCTGATGGTCTTCGACGTGGATGTTTACAACATACTGGTTTCGGTTGGCACCTGTCGCCTTGAGGTCCTTTTTCAGCGAAGGGTGTGGGCCGTTACCCGATACGGTGAAAAGCATATGGTCGATGCGGTCTGCGTAGAGGGACTTCAGGCCCACTTCGTCACGAAGGCTGCGTCCAAGCTTCTTGTCGTCAGAGACGTTGCTCTCCAGCAAGCGGTTAGCGACAAAGAGTAGGGAATCAGGCGTACAGCGGCCGTTGTCGCGGTTGAGCACATTGCGAGCGTTCTTGACCGTAGTTCTCCCGAGAACTTTGTTGCTTTTGGCTTCGCCTTTGAGAAGCCGGAGTTTCTCTGTTTCGCCGTCATATTCCGCGCCGATGAAATCGTCACCACGCATCGCCATGTTGCGCCCGTCCTTGTAGCGGAAACGGCGCACGGGGACGCGCAGCCCGATCTCTTCCTCTACCAGCTCAGTCGCAAGAATCTCGCCGAGATCGCCTGACCTACCCCTAAGTGTCTGGGGCATCGCCTCGCTGAGGATCTGTGCTGCGACCTTGTATCCGAGCCGATCTACATCTTCGGCAATGCGTTCCAGCCGGTCGTAATGTGAGCGGATTGTCTTGGCCAAGTCATCGTGGATCTCGTCGCGGCCGCCGTCCTTTTCGACATAGGTCCAGTAATACCTGCGTTCGTTTGCTTCCTTGGTGGACTCGCACCATTTCTTATATAGCCCCACACTGTTTCCTCGGTTCATCAGACCCTCCCTAGAACGCCTTAAGTATCGGCATATCTTTAGTGCCGTTGATCGCTGATTTATCTGGGGTGGCATTTGTTTCACCTCTGGCTTTTGAGCCGCCACCACCTCTACGATAATACTCGCCAAGGCTATGTTTGTAGTAGTAATCTCAAACCGGTGGGTTACTTGCGTTTGGAGGGCAGAAAATGCGATTTAGAAAGCCTGCCAGGATCTGTCAATCTAGCTGCTTTATCAATCACGGTATGATTCATGATACTGACCGGGGAATGAATGAACTACCGAGAATAACCGACAAGCACGAAACTGCGGGCTTATTGTGGCTTTCTGATCACCGCGAGCAGTGGGGACTTTCCGAAGCTGAGCTGGCAACTTTGCTCGGCGTAACAGCTGAAACCATACGGAAGTGGTTATCGACCGACAACAAAACGTTAAAGCTGCCAGCGGACGTTGTGGATCGAATTGGCCTGCTACTTGGCCTTCACAAGTCGTTGGTACTACTGACGCCTTTCGAACAGGAAAGGATGGCCTTTGAGTGGTTTCGAAAGCCGATCTATCTGTGGGGTCTAAACGGGATCTCCATCCGCACACACCTGCTGGATGCCTCTCATTCTGATGTTTTGGTCGAGCTGGTTCGACGGATCCGCTCAGCGACAGTGTGAGAGTGTTATCACGCAAACAGCAGACAGACCGGTATCAGTTAGTACAGATTAGTAACGAGACTTACTAATTGATCATTCTCGTTATTAAAGCATATTAACCAAGGCTTGCCTGGCCCTGTAGGAGGATCCATGTCCACCAAGCGCAAGACGGAAAAAGAACTGCTGGAAAACCTCAATGCTCACACAGTTCATGCCGACAAGCTGACAGAACCGCTCCCTCAGGAGCTTACTCCCTTGGAACGGCTCAAAGGGTCAGTCAAACGCTACGAACGGCCAACTGACTCCGTGTGGGATGAACATTTTGATTCCGATGAAGACGTAACGAAGGACTTCATGGAATGATCGGGAGCAGACCAAGTAGGCTTATCCACACCCCAACGCTGAGAAGAGATAGTCAGGTTCTTTAACCCGCCAGCCCATCCGCACGCGCACTGACCAGAAAACGGGCGTAACCAATCAGGTATAGAAAATACGCTGTGAGCCACAACACAAATGGCAATCCGACGCCGGCCAGCAGGTATATTTCCGGCCTCCAGATGGGAATCAATGTGCGCAACAATGCGGTAAGGAAAAGGGCCGCGAGCGCCGGCCAGATAACTCCCGGGAGATTCAGCGGGCGGCCGGTATGCCGCAATCCTGCAATGCAGAATACAGCCAGTATGGCAGTCCCCGCTGCCCCGGCCGATAGCGCATGGCGGCCGGCGTAACCCGGCAGGCCATCGACCAATCCGCTGATGCCGACCAGAATCAGACCAACGACCATCCACAAATAGGCCGTAGTCAGCAGCAACATGTACAACTTGCCCATGGCTTTGCCCCAGGGCCACTCGCTTAACCTGTCGGCTTGAGCCGCGGCAGCTGCCAGAGCAATCCAGCCGGTGACCGGGTGCCCGGGCGCCAGCAGATCGGCGGCCACAAAGAAGATAAGCGCAGTAACTGCCAGATGTTCGCGGGCAGGTGTCAGGCGTGGCGGGCCCGCTTCTCCGGCCTCTTTTTTCGCGACCGTCGCAATCACTCTCACAATGCGCGAGGCTGTCAGCGCGATAAGAACAAGCAATATATTGACGGCGGTGTTCAGCAGAACAAGAGGTGCCGGCAACGGTAGCCCCGGCCAAAGCCAGCTGAGATAAAATGCCCCCTGTACCAGAACAAATGCCAGCAATACCAAACCAATACTCAGGTGCCTGCGCCCTCCTTTAGTCAGTAGAGCTGGCGCTGCCCAGAAAAGTATGAAAAGCGGAAAGGCAATATTCAGCACTGCGACCAAGGGCCCCGGCAAACTGGCCGACAGCCAGATTGTCACCCTGCCAAGCAACCAGCAAATAACAAAAGCGGCCAGAACTTTACCGTCTATAGGCCGAACGCCCGCCCAGGAAGGAATAGAGGTCAACAGAAAGCCAACCAGAGCAGCGCTCGCAAACCCAAACAGCATTTCGTGGCCATGCCAAGCCAGAGGCATCATCGCCATGGGCAGTGTGAATTGCTGGAGCAGAGCGCCGACCCATGGAATTAGTGCCAGCGGCGCGTAAACGGCCGCTAACAGGAAAAACGGCCTGAATCCATAAGCAAGCCACGGGCTTTGAAAAAACACCCTCTCTGTCTTCATACTTTGCCTCCAGCGTTACTGGCCATTTCGCGGAGATAAAAATCACTGCCTGGCAGCTTGCCGCCAATGAATCCACTGGAAAGATCCGTGAGCGCTGTAAAAAACGCCTCAAGCCTTGGCCGGGACTCCGCAGCCGTAGCCATATGAATCCGCGTTCCAGGTATTGCGCCTTCAAAAACACTGGTCGCCAGGGGCGAATTTTGGCTGCCAATCAAAGCCGCTTCATTTGGTGTAGCAACCACCCAATCCACCGCGCGACTGATGGCGTGTTGTATTGCGGCAACCTGCTCCGGATGCTGATCCAGAAACTCCCGGCGACAAACAACCCCGGCTTGCGG
This sequence comes from Marinobacter sp., assembly GCF_052094685.1. GTDB lineage: Bacteria > Pseudomonadota > Gammaproteobacteria > Pseudomonadales > Oleiphilaceae > Marinobacter. Next base: position 7,836 of record NZ_JBQDKB010000021.1, on the reverse strand, counting down.
CAGATTCGGCGCCTCGCCGGTCAGCCGCGCCCACTCTTCCTGCAGATCCAACTCCGCCGGCATCTGACCAAACTGCGCAGTTTGCAGCCGCGTGGCGGTGCGCATGGGCTCAGGTAAAACCACTGCGTCCAGGCGTTGGGCGACAAACATTTGTACGGTTTCAAACGGGCTTGATTGATAGCTGACCTTCAAATCCCGGCCCACTTCCAATCCAGCCTTGCCAATAAGATACCGAAATACCAGGTCCGGCATATCTCCGCGCCAGGGTACGCCAATATGGCGCCCGGCAAGATCCTCCACGGATGCCAGCGGGCCTTTCTCTTTCAGCCCGAGCATTCCAAGGGTACCCCACACGTTTACATTCATCAGCACGAGTGGAACACCCCGGTTATATAGATTGGCGGCCACATTGGTCGGCGTTGCCGTAAGCATCACTTCAGCTCTGGCCAACCAGGCTCGAAGCTGGTCAGGATCTTTCCAGGCTTTTAACTCCGACTCCGGAATCAGCTTTTTCACAGCTGGATCTTCCAGTGCCCTGGCCAGAATTACCTGCGGAATGCCGTAGGGTGTTGCTGCAATCAGCTTGCCGGATGACTGCGCGAAAGCTCTCTGGAAAGGCAAAGCCGACAATAACGCCGAGCTGGCGGCAAGCCTCAGCACATCACGCCGATTTATCCGATTCATGCCACCTCCGAATGCGGTTTATAAAGAAAGCACTCATTCACTACAGGTTGTCGCAACAAATCCGCAGCAGCCTCATACAGCCAGGTCTGGGTTCGGCTCCCAAAAGGCTCATTCACTTGATGTTCATAAACAATCTTGCCGGGCGAGCCCGAAATTACGACAACCCGATGAGCCAGCCGCAAGGCTTCGGTCAAGTCATGGGTTACCAAAAGGCTGGCAATTCCGCGCTCAACCACGAGGTGCTGAACAAGCTCTTGAGCTTCATTACGCAATCCGACATCCAGCGCGCTGAATGGCTCGTCCAGCAACAGGAAATCAGCCCCTATTGACAGTGCCCGGGCGAGAGCAACTCTTTGCTGCATTCCACCAGAGAGCTCATGGGGAAACAGCGTGTACTTGTCAGCAAGGCCGACCGAATCCGCCAGTTCCCGAGCCTTATCCAGTCGCTCTCTACGGGGAACGCCCCGAGCCTTCAAGCCGAGCGCGATGTTATCCAGCATGCGCCGCCAGGGCAGTAACCGCGGCTCCTGAAACACCCCTGCCGTGCAGACGAAGCCGTTTTCCACCGACCCATCGGAAATCTCAACCAACCCGGCAGCAACTCTCAGCAGGCTGGTTTTACCGCATCCTGAAGGCCCGACAAGGCACACAGATTCGCCGGGCTGAACGCACAAATCGACAGCCTCAAGAATTTTGTTCGGCCCCAGTTCCAAGGAGGCGTTGCGAAGATTCAACATGGTTTTTCCTGAGTAGCGCCTTGGCGCCATGGCTCCATCTTTTTTTGTAACGGCCTCAGAAAGCCGTGCTCGGCAACCAGCAAAAGTGCCACTACGACCAAAATCCAGGCCATGGCACCGGCCGTATCGAGATTAACCCGCGCCATTGCCAAACCAGCTCCAACGCCTTCCTCCGTGGCGAACAGCTCTGCCATCACCGTTACCTTCCAGGCTACGCCCAGCGCCGTGATCAAGGCTGGAAATACATAAGAGACGATATGGGGCAGATAGAAATCCCACAAACGCATCCAGCCGGGCACACGATAAACGTCGCCCATCTCCTGCAAACGCTTATCGAGCGTGCGGGCACCAATCTGCGCACCCGCAAAGGTAACTGGCAAGGTGGTTGCCGCTACGGTGTAAATAGCCGCCATTGAACCACTGCCAAACCAGAGAATGGCCAGCACAATCCAGGCTATCGGCGGAATCCCCAGCAACACAGTCGATACCGGCTCCAATGCTCGTCCAAGCGTATGAGACAGGCCAGCCATCAGGCCCAGCACCAGCCCGGCTAACGAGGCCAAAGCAAACCCGGTCATTGCTCTCCAGGTTGTCGCCCAGACCGCCCCCCAAAGCTCTCCTTGTTGCCAGAAACCCTTTATAGACGCCAGAGCATCCCGAGGTCCGGGTAGCAGAAAGCTGCCGTAGTTCAGGCTGCCCCATTCCCATAAAGCCACAAACAGCAATATACCGGTCAGGCTGCCACCCCAACTCAAACTGACTCGAAACAAACTGCCCATAATGAAACGCTCATTGCCAGAGACATCAAGGATAGCTGTTACTTTCTCATGATATCTTGACTAAACTCAAATGATATTAATTTGCATTTAACTTATCATTAATAAATTGCCGTTCGCATATCGTCAATACCAACATCACACCCGGAGCCTTCATGAATCCTAACCGCCTATGCATTGCCATACTGTCACTATCCGCAACCCCCGCCCTCTCGATTCCGGCATTTGCGCAAAAACAAGTGCAACTGGACGAGCTGGTTGTGACTGCAAAAGGCTACGAATCCGACACGCTGGAAACGGCCAGCGCCATTGAAAAGCTGAACCCCGGCGAAGCCTCGGCATCAGACAACGCCGGTAACCTGTTCAAAGGCAAGCCAGGCCTGGCCATTCAGGGTGATGGCGGCGCCTGGGGTGGTAACCCGGTTATCCGAGGGTTAAAAAAAGAAAGTGTTGTCATGTTAGTAGATGGGGTTCGGCTCAACTCAGCCCAACCCCAAGGGGCGATTGCCTCTTTAGCCGCTATGAGCTTGCTTGAGAGTGTAGAGGTGGTAAAAGGTCCGGGTTCCGTACTGCATGGAACTGGTGCATTGGGTGGCGCTATTAACCTGCGCACACCGGAAGCACAATTTACGGAGACTGCGGAAACTCACGGCCGCTTCTCCGGCAGTACTGGCACAGTAGACAGCAGCCTCGCCGGAGGCGCTCTGGTTCAACTCTCGAGCAAAAACCATGGCCTGGTTCTCGGTGCTGCCGCCAAAGATATAGACGATTATGAAACCCCGGATGACGAGGTGAAGAACAGCGGTTATCGCTCTGAATCCCTTTTGGCTAAATACGCCTACCGCCTTACCGATGATCAGAAACTCACCCTGAATCTGCAAAATCACGAAGACCGTGAGGTCTGGTACCCAGGCTCGGCAAAACCCGGCCCGGCTGGTAATGGCACGCTAACAATCCACTCTCCGAAACAAACCCGAATCCTGGCGGAACTTGGCTATGAAGCCACAATCGCATCCGGAACATTGGAAGCCAGTATCTACAGGCAAGAAGTAGAGCGTGAGATAAGAGCCTTCTGGGATTTCAAGGATCGCAACCAGGTCTGGAACGACGTCAGCTTTGATACGGATGGCGCCAAGGCACAGTACAGAATGGCTATCGGCGATGCCCACCTGCTTACGGTTGGGCTGGAAGCCTGGGAGATGACAGCAGACCCGGAGCGGTTTACTTACAACCCACCGATGTCGAATACCGCAATATCCAATTCTCCCTTCCGGGATGGGGAAATACAGAGCCAGGGTGTTTTTGTGCAGGACGACATTGCCACAGGCGACTGGAATATTCAGATTGGCGCCCGATACGACAAAGTGACCGGCGATGCACGGGTGGTGGGTAACGGTCCGGGCGCGCGCACGAACGGCCTGAAAAACAGTACTGAAACACTTTCCTGGTCGACCGGCGCCATCTACAACCTGAGTGCGATGGTCAACCCTTACGTTTCAGTGGGAACGGCCTACCGTGCTGCAGATATGCGCGAACGCTTTGAAGACGCATCCCGTGGCGACGGATACTTCCACAAAGGAAACCCACAGCTGGATCCGGAAAAATCCACCAGCGCTGAAATTGGCCTCAAAGGACGTGGTCGCCTGGGTGAGTATCAGCTCGCAGCATTTTACACCCGGATCGATGACTACATCGCCGGTCGGGTAACCGGCACCAATAATCCGAACAACAACCTGCCCATCAAACAAACAGAAAACCTGAATGAAGTGACAATCTACGGTGCCGAAGCCGGGTTCATTATGCCTCTGGAGGCGCTGAGTGCCACTGCCCCTGCAGTTGATCTCGATGGCAGCCTTACCTGGCTTCGGGGCAAAAACAGACAGGATAACGAGCCGCTGTACCAGATGCCGGCACCGGAACTCACCCTCGGTGTAGGCCAACATTTCCGCCCGGGCTTCAACTGGCATGGCCAGGTTCGTGCGGTGGCTGAACAGGACAGAACAGCGGATATCTTCTCCAACAATACGGAAAGCAGCACACCCGGCTATGCAACCATCGATATATCACTGGGGTGGGATTTTGGCTCAACCGGTGATCTGAGTAACCTGAAGGTAACCCTGGAAGGCAACAATCTGCTAGACAAGCGTTACCGGGAACACCTGACAGATGGTGAAACCCTGTCACCTGGCAGGGGGCTTGTTGCAAAGCTTGAAGGTAGCTTCTAATTCGGGATGATCAGAAGGCTCCGAAACCAGGGGCCGTCATCACAGGCTAAAGTTAAAACGAGTCCTCTCGCGACGAGTCCTTCGGGGGCAGGTTCCTCAGCCAGTCGTTAGCTTCGCCAGCCCCCAGCGTATGAGCACGCTTCAGGGCTTGACGTGCCAACACCCATCTGCCCCAGCCGTGAGCCAACTGGCCGAGGCGCAGCCAATCGTCAGCCTGTTCGCTTTGCCTAGCAAGCGACTGCCAGGCCGCCAGTGCGTGATCATGATCTCGGGCGGCCTGCCATGCAGATGCCAGCATTCGCCGATGCTCAAAGCTGTCTTTCAGGGCACCATCTGACAGCGACTGCGCAAGCAGCTCGGCGGCTCGCGCCGGGGTACCTCCCGCCAAATGCAGACGAATACGCTGCTCCAGATCATCACTGCCGGCCAACACTCCGCGCTGCCAGCCAGCCTCCCAAATCGCCGCGGCACGCCCGGCATCAGCCAACTGCTGGGCCAAGCCTGCCGCCCGTCGCCACTCAGTGGCATCGTCGCCGGCCTGAGTCAGACGCTTCTCGATAATTACCAGCGCGCCCCTTTTGTCACCGGAGCGCTGCAGCACAGCGGCGGCAAAGGCGCTGTGAGACCCATCTGGTCTAGTTTCAAGCTCAAGTGCGCTTTCAACCCACGAGGCCGCAGCGCTCCACTGCCCATCCTCGGACAGCAGCCGCGCTATCAACCAGCGGTCGGCAGCGCTGCCCGTATGACGCTCAAGCCAATTACCGAGCAAATCACGCGCCTGCTGGAGCTGCCTGGCCTGCAACCGCAGCCCGGCTTCCTGGCGTTGCCAGCGGTCCATCTGAGCAGACTCCATGCCGCGAATGCCACGGGCCTCGGCCAGAAGCTCGGCGGCCGCAGCGGCGTCACCCGAGCGTGCTTCGGCACTGGCGGCCAACTGCAGATACAGTGCCCTCGCCCAGCGGTCAGAGGCATTGCCTCCCTCCAGCCGCTGCGCCTGGGCCCGACCGTGTCGACGCACTTCGGCGTGTTCGCCATCCTGAAGCTGACGCTCCATCGACTTGAGATCAGCGATCACGCCGCCCGGCAGCGTTGGTGCCGCCACTACCGGCAGCGCCAGCAGCAGAGCACCCACTGCCAGCCAGGGTAAAGACAGGTTTCGCCAGTAGTTTCTCATTTCAGTTGAAACTCCAGTCGCTGCCGAGCCCGGCGCAGGCCCCTCGCAGGCTCGAAGCGCCAGTCTGCAATCGCCTGCCGTGCCACCTGCTCAAATACCTTTTGCGGGCGCGCTTCGAGAACCTTGATACTGCCAGTGTCGACGCTGCCATCGGCGTGAATCAGAAATTGCACCACCACATGCCCTTCCAGACCGCGACGCTGGGCGCGGGAAGGATACTGCGGCAGTACGCGACGCGTCGGCTGAGCCGAACTACCCACATCCACCGGCTCCCGTGACGACGCAGGCGCTGACTCAGCGACGAGCTCAGTGCTGGCCTTAGCACTGGGTGCTGGATTAGGCTGCGGCTTTGGCTGTAACTTTGGCAGGGGCTTAGGTTCTGGCTTAGGTACGGGTTCAGGCGGCGTCTCGGTGAGCTCGGGCAGCGGTGCATCCAGCTCGACCGCAGGCTCCTCCAACGGCGGAAGCTCCGGGTCCGGAAGCATGATGGTACTCTCAGTATTGGGCGCGGGAGCCGGCGGTGCCACCGCTGGTGGTGGTGGCGACAGGCTAGCCGTCTTGGTTATCGGCGGTTCGGCGGGCACATCGGAAATCTCCGCCAAGCTCAGTGTCATTTCCTTAAGCGGTTTGGGCGCCTGGGGCGGCGCCACCAGCCAGGCCAGCAGGACGAATAGCAGCAGCGCCAAGCTCGACCCGGTCAGCAGGCCAAAGGAGTAGCGCATCAGTCACGGCTCCGCTGGGCGGCCACGGCCACCTGCTCCACGCCGGCATCGCGCAGGCGATCCATGACTTCGATCAGTACCCCGGTGGTGGCATTGCGGTCGGCCTGAATCACCGCTGAGCCATCATCGCTGACCAGTCCCGACACCAGCGTACCCACCCGATGAATATCCACCGGCTCGCCATCGACCCATACCGCACCTTCAGACGTGATCGCTACCAGCACCTGAACATTGGCACGCGGCGTGGCCGCACTGGACTCGGGGCGCTCGATCTCCACGCCACTTTCCTTGATAAAGCTGGTGGTAACGATAAAGAAGATCAGCATAATAAAGACCACGTCCAGCATCGGAGTCAGGTTAACTTCGCTGGACTCCTCGGCCACGGCTGCCAGCCGGCGTTTACGCATGAGTTTCCTCCACAGCGCGAGCAAGGCGGTCGTGCAGCCACTGTCCTTCGCGCCGAATGATATGCTCCAGGCGGGTAATGAATAACAGCCCCACCACTGATACTGCCATGCCGCTCAGCGTAGGCAACGTAGCCCGTGCCACGCCGTCAGCCATGGCTCGGGCCTGATTGACCTCGCTGACAGAAAGACTGTCAAACACGCTGATCATGCCGGTGACCGTGCCCAACAGGCCAAGCAGCGGGCAAATCACCACTAACAACCTGAGCCACGGCAAGGGGCCACACAGGCCGGCGACCAGCTCATTGGCCCACACCTCCCGCAGAGTCATGGCGCTCCAACTGGAGCGCTCATCCCGTGCCACCCAGCGCGCCACCAGTGCGCGCCGTGCCGGACAATAGTGGAAGCGAAAGAACCACCAGCGCTCCAGCGCCACGCTGAACAGCAGCATGGCCACCCCGGCGATCACTACCAGTATCGGGCCACCGGCCTCGATCAACCCAACAAGAGGTTCAAGCCAGTGCATCGGCATGGCGTTTCGCACCGGTCAAAGGCGTAGCCGACGACAAGCAGTCGGCTACGAGGCGGTCAGCGAGCACTGCGCTGGCACGACCTTCCATGCTGCCAATTAAGGCACGACTGCGGCTGGCGAGTGCGGTATGGGCAAACAGCAACGGCACGGCAGTAATCAAACCAAGCACCGTAGTGACCAGCGCCTGACTAATACCGCCGGCCATCAGCTGTGGATCGCCGGTACCGAATACAGTGATCGACTGAAAGGTCACGATCATGCCGGTCACGGTGCCCAGCAAACCAAGCAGTGGCGCGACTGCGGCAAGCATCTTGACCAGCGCCTGGCCACGCTCAAGTCGGGGTTGCTCAGCAAGCATTGCTTCATCCAGGCGCGCTTCGAGGGCCTCGGGCACATGCTCGGCACCAAAGGCGTGAAAGCGCCTGAGTACGCGGCCCAGCGGATTATCGTCACGCAGCCGCTCAAGGTCGACAAGCTGGCGACGCTGAGTCAGCGTGGTGCGCAGCAAATAGGCATATTGCACCAATGCCACCAGCAGCCCCAAGGCGCCCAGGGCGACCACCACGTAGCCGACGGCACCGC
>NZ_JBQDKB010000020.1:0-44768 GCF_052094685.1 Marinobacter sp. | reverse complement strand
CTCCTACCTCTACCTGCTGGTCCAAAGTGCTGCACTTATTCTATGAGTCCAAGGTCTAGGTAAAGATCTGGCAGCAGGGGTTTGTCGCCAGCCTTGTACCGGTAGCCTTCGAAGTCAGTTACGCCGTCTTGGCGAAGTACGTCTTCGTCGATTAAGTTCTGGCCGGTCATCTCGTCTACGGATCGATTCAGGATGCTTACAGCGGCATTTGCCATAATTTCTGGCGTCCGACCCTGGGCCATCAGTTGCTCCCCACCGGCTTCATGCTGGATAGCAGCGGTGGCGATCACGGTTTTTGGCCATAGAGTGTTCACGGCGATACCGTAACGCTTGAATTCTTGCGCCATGCCAATGCTGATCATGGTCATGGCGTATTTTGTGGACGTGTAGGGCCCGAAATGTGCGAACCACTTTGGATCAAGGTTCAGTGGCGGCGACATGCTCAAGATGTGGCCACGGCCAGATTTTTTAAGCCAAGGCAGGGCAGCTTGGCTGCAGGCCATCACTGCGCGAGCATTCACTTGGTGCAGCAAGTCGAAGCGGCTGACTTTCAGTTTTTCCACGCCGCTCAGGCGAATTGCACCGGCGTTGTTGATGAGGGCGTCAATGCCGCCAAAATGCTCGGTAGCCTCGTCAATCCGTTGCTTAATCTGATCTTCATCCCGTACATCCAGTACCAGAGCCAGAGCCTGGCCGCCGGCTTCGCGAACTTCCTCGGCTACCGAGTGGATGGTACCTGGGAGCTTCGGATGTGGCGCGTCTGACTTAGCCGCGATGATGACGTTCGCACCCTGGCGGGCGCACGCCAGCGCAATCGCGCGCCCAATGCCGCGGCTGGCGCCGGTAATAAAGACTGTTTTTTGATCCAAAGTGTTCATGTTTGTTGTCCTATTCGGATGTTCAGTCGGTGGTGATTTCTACGAGCAACTGCTTACGTTTTACCTGATCGCCTTTTTGGGTCAGGATTTCGCTAACAACACCGTCGCAATCGGCCTTAACTGGGTGTTCCATTTTCATGGCTTCCAGCACGACTAACGTATCGCCTTGGCGAACGGTTTGGCCTGCTTCGGCCAATACGTCGATAATGGCACCGTCCATTGAAGCTTGGATACGCCCGCTGCCAGCACCATTGCCGCCTGAAGCAGGTTGGTGGGTAAGGTCAGTAACGCTCCAGGATTCACCGAATGCCTGCAAATATAGAGAATCCCCGTCCCGGTGGTATTGGCAACGCTGACGAATTCCATTGTCGATAATGCACAAAGCACTTTCTTCGATGCTTGCGATCACTATTTCGTGCTGTTGGTCGCCCAGTCTGCAGAACAGCACGTTGTCTTTGTTGTGCACCAGTAGTTCAACCGTTGATTCACCAGTGTTGAGTTTCATTGGTGTTATGGTTGCTGGCGCGTTGCTCCATGCTTGCTGATTCGCTGTGCCATGGGCTAACACACAGGCGGCGAGCGCGAGTTGGCGAATATCCAATTGAGCGGGTTGCAGCGAGGGGTCTTCACTAAATTCTTGCTGCAGGAATGCGGTGGTCGCTTCGCCTGCACCAAATTTGCTGTCGGCAATAATTCGGCTGAGGAAGTACCGGTTGGTGGTTACACCAAACACGGTGGTGTCTTCCAAGGCGCGGATCAGGCGACGGCGTGCTTCATCGCGGTTTTCTCCCCAGACGATAACCTTCGCAAGCATAGGGTCATAATGCGGCGTAACTTCATCCCCAGAGCGCACGCCGGTATCAAAGCGCAGGCCTTCGCCTTCGGCAGGCTTAAAGATGTGCAGCGGGCCGGTTTGCGGCGTGAAGCCATTGGAGGGATCTTCTGCGTAGAGTCGTACTTCGATGGCGTGGCCGTTCAGTTCAATATCATCCTGCGCCAAGGGTAGCGGCAAGCCTTCCGCAACGGTCATCTGCCAGGACACAAGATCTTGGCCGGTGATGAGTTCGGTAACCGGGTGCTCTACCTGCAGGCGGGTGTTCATCTCCAGGAAGTAGAAGTTTCGGTCGTTGTCGACGAGGAATTCGACGGTACCTGCGCCTTCGTAGTTGCAGGCAAGTGCCGCTTTAACGGCAGCTTCGCCCATTGACGCCCGGAGTTCGGGAGTTACGAAGGGAGAGGGTGCTTCTTCCACCACTTTTTGGTGGCGACGCTGTATGGAGCAGTCTCGCTCGCCAAGGTAAACGGCGTTGCCGTGTTGGTCTGCGAAGACTTGGATTTCCACATGGCGTGGCTCGATAACGGCTTTTTCGAGAATCAGCTCGTCGTCGCCGAAGGCTTGCTTGGATTCGGATCTGGCGCGCTTGATGTTGTCGGCCAACTGGGATTCATCTTCTACCAGGCGCATGCCCCGGCCACCGCCACCGGCGGAGGCTTTGATCATCAGCGGGTAGCCGATATCGGTTGCGGCTGCGATGAGTTCGTCGTCACTGGCGTTGTCGCCTTCGTAACCGGGAACCACGGGCACGCCGGCCTTTTGCATGGCAATTTTGGAGCGACGCTTGCTACCCATCAGCTCGATGGCGCCCGCTGGCGGACCTACGAATACGATGCCGGCTTCTTTGCAGGCATTGGAAAAGTCGGCGTTCTCGGACAGGAAGCCGTATCCGGGGTGAATGCAATCGGCGCCGGTTTTGCGGGCAGCATCGAGTATGGCGCTGGCGTTCAAATAGGAGGCGGCAACTTGCGCCGGGCCTATGCAAACGGCTTCATCGGCGATCTCTGTGTGCATGGCGTTGGCGTCTGCCTCGGAATATACGGCAACGGTGCGGTATCCTAGGGCTTGGGCGGTGCGAATAACGCGGACTGCGATTTCGCCCCGGTTTGCTATGAGTAGTTTTTTTAGCATTTTGCTGATCCCGTAAATTTGTGCAGTCCGCAGTTGGGCGCGGAATCTTGTAACTTTGTGCCAGTCCGCGATTTGGCAGGGAGCGCTTCCAGAAAACCGCTACAAGCACATCCATGTGCGCTTGTTTCGGGCCGTCCTTGGCCCTCTACATTTTCTGGAAGCGCTCCCTGCCCAATCGCTCCTCGTTATTCCTTCGTGCCTGCCCAAGCAGCTGGGCGCTTTTGCATGAATGCCATGGTGCCTTCGGCGCCTTCGTTGCCTCGGACAGCTTTTGCGAACATGTCTGCGGCACTGTCCAGCAATCCACTCATGGATTCGTGACCAACCCGGTGAAGCAGGGCTTTGGTTTGGGCAGTGGCGTTGGGGGCGCAGTGGCGAATGCGATCCAGTGCTTGAGCCAACATCTCTTCCACTTCTTCATCTGATTCTGCAGTTTGGTGAACAATACCCAGTGCGCAGGCCTCGGCGGCTCCGATTCGCAAACCAAGCAGCGCAAGCCGGCGAGCCTGGGTCAGGCCGATGCGTTCGACTACAAACGGCGCGATCTGGGCCGGGATGATACCGAGGGAGGTTTCAGGCATGCCGAACTTGGCGGTGGGCCCTGCAATGGCAACGTCTGATATACAGGCCAGGCCAAAACCGCCGCCCATGACGGCGCCTTCAGTTACGGCAACGACCACTTTCGACGATTCATTCACCTGCTGGAGCATCTGCCCAAAGGCTCGGTTTAAGCGGTAGAACGGGTCGGCTTCGCCTTCGCCGGCTTCCTGATTGCGGGCGCCAGCCATGTCTTTGATGTCGCCACCGGCGCAGAAGTGACCACCACAACCACGGATAACCACGGCACGTATGCTGGCGTCAGATTCTATTTCGGTAAATATGGCAGACAACTCGGCGACCATTTGCAGGCTCATGGCGTTCCGGGAGTCCGGCCGGTTGATAGTGACGTGCAGGGTTGGGCCTTGTTTTTCCAGAAGCAGTGTTTCGCAGTGAGGCAAGGTTTCCATAAAACGACTCCAAGAATAATGTCTGGGACCGGTGGGCCGATACCCCGTTTCAGGACCGTTGAGGGCCAGGGATGGCCCGAGCCGAGCCCTACAGGGACGTACTCGTGGGCGTGTCCTGAAACGGGGTATCGGTCTGCCGGGCCTTCGCCAAAGTTAAAGCTGTTTCGTTATGATTTTTTGCCGGGAAGCGTGCCCATGAACTTACAGATAATGCCCAGCATGATTTCATCAGCACCACCGCCGATAGAACCCAACCGAACGTCACGGTATGCGCGTGATACGGGGTTGTCCCACATGTAGCCGTTGCCGCCCCAGTACTGCAAGCAGCTGTCGGTCACCTCACGGCCCAAACGGCCAGCTTTCAGCTTGGCCATGGAGGCAAGTTTGGTCACGTCTTTGCCTTCAATGTGTAGTTCACACGCTTGGTAGGTGATCGCGCGCAGGGCCTCTACTTCTGATTGCAGCTCAGCCATACGGAAGTGAATAACCTGGTTGTTGATCAGTGGCTGACCAAAGGTTTTGCGCTCGCGAGTGTATTCGATGGTCTGGTTGATGCAGTTTTCCAACCCTTTGATTGAGTTGGCTGCGGCCCACATGCGCTCTTCCTGGAACTGAAGCATCTGCATCATAAAGCCAGTACCTTCGGCGCCCACGCGGTTACGCTGGGGTACGCGTACGTCGTCAAAGAAAACCTGAGCGGTTTCGGAAGAGCGCATGCCCAATTTGTTCAGGTGCGGGCTCATGGTAATCCCAGGAGAATTCATGGGTACCACAATCATTGATTTGTTCTTATGCGGCTTGTCGTCGCTGGTGTTAGCCAGCAAGCAAATGAAGTCAGCACTTGGGCTGTTGGTGATCCACATTTTGGAGCCGTTGATGACGTAGTCGTCGCCGTCTTTTTTAGCGGTGGTTTTCAAACCTGCTACGTCGGAACCCGCGCCTACTTCACTCACGCCAATAGAACCAACCATGTCACCCGCAATAGCCGGTGCCAGGAAGGTGCGCTTCAGTTCGTCGGAACCAAAGCGCGCAATGGCCGGGGTACACATGTCGGTTTGCACGCCAATTGCCAGAGGCACGCCGCCACAGCCGGCTAGGCCAAGCTCTTCTGCAGCTACAAGGTTGTAGCTGTAATCCAGACCCATGCCGCCGTATTCTTCTGGCTTTTGAATGCCCAGCAGGCCGAGGTCACCCATTTTTTTGAAAAGTTCGTGAATTGGGAATTTGCCGGCTTCTTCCCACTCGTCGCAATGGGGGTTGATTTCCTTCTGTACGAAATCGCGGACTGTTTTTCTCAGGGCTTCGTGCTCAGGGGTAAATTTCATGCTGTGTTCTCCTGGTGTTTTGTTCTGGCCTGCACGTTCATTGCTACGAGCAGGCCATTTTTAAGTTCAATAGTTTGGGCGCCTTAGAGGCGGGCCACGCCAAATGTATTCGGCCGTAACTGACGGATCTCGGCTTCGCGGCATACGTCTAGTACAAGGGCCACTACTCGCCGGGTATCCCGTGGATCAATCAGGCCGTCGTCCCAGAGTCGAGCTGTACCGAACAGCGCGGTGGAGCCGTCTTCCAGTTTTTTGGCTGTGGCTTGCTCGAGGAAATCCAGCGTCTTTGGGTCTGGCTCAATACCGCTGCGGCGTTGCTTGTCCTCCGCCACGATGCGCATCACCTTGCCAGCTTGAGCTGGGCCCATAACGGCGGTACGGCTGTTTGGCCACGCGAAGATGAATCTTGGGTCCAGGCCTCGGCCACACATGGCGTAGTTGCCCGCGCCATAGGAGCCTCCAATCACCACAGCAATCTTTGGTACCCGGCAGTTGGCAACGGCTTGCAGCATTTTAGAGCCGTGCTTGATGATGCCGTTCTGCTCTGAGTGGGTGCCCACCATAAAGCCAGTGGTGTTGTGCAGGAACAAAAGCGGTGTGCCGGCTTGGTCGCACAGTTGGATAAACTGAGCTGCCTTGGCACTGCCAGCCGGGGTGATTGGGCCGTTGTTGCCGATGATGCCAACCGAGTGACCTTCAATGCGGATGGTGCCACACACGGTTTGATTGTCGAACTCGTCTTTGAAGTCCATGAACTTAGAGCCATCAGCAATGCGCACCAGAATTTCACGCACGTCGTAAGGCTTTTTGGAGTCTGAGGGGATAACCCCCAACAGCTCTTCTGGAGAATGAACCGGCTCGTCCCATTTTAGTTCGCGCTGAACTGGCAATTGCTCATTCCAGGGTAGGGCTTCCATGATGTTTCTGGCCTGGCGAATGCCGTCGGCATCGTCTTCGGCCAGGTATTCGGTGGTGCCGGCAACTTGCGCGTGCATTTCTGCGCCACCGAGCTCTTCGTCATCGGCTATTTCGCCGGTTGCGGCTTTTAGCAGTGGCGGGCCGGCCAGGAACATTTTGGTTTTGCCACGAATGGCGACCACGTAGTCAGACAACCCCGGTTGGTAGGCACCACCGGCGGTGGCGTTACCGTGAACAACCGTAACCTGGGGAATGCCCGCTGCAGACATTCTTGCCTGATTGGCAAAGCCACGCGCACCCTGCACAAAAATATCCGTGGCGTAGTTCAGGTTGGCTCCGCCGCTTTCGGAAAGTGACACAACCGGTAGTTTGTTCTCTTTGGCAATCTGCTGAAGACGCAGAGTTTTATCCAAGCCGGCAGGTGTGATGGTGCCGCCCTTGATGGCGCTGTTGCTGGCAAAGATCAGGCAGCGAATACCGCTGACGGTGCCTATGCCAGCGATGATGTTGCCACCCGCCATGCTGCCGTCTTTGTCGTCGTGCATTTTGTAGCCAGCCAGAGAACACAGCTCCAGGAAGGGCGTGCCACGATCCAGCAACCGGTTAATGCGATCTCTAGGCAGGAGTTTGCCCCGCTTGGTGAACTTTTCCCGTGCCGCTTCCGCCAGATCAAGAACCTTCTGCTCCACATCTCGGAAGGTCTGAACGTGCTCGCTCATCGCATCGGTATTGCCTTGGAACTCGTCGGATTGTGGATTAACGCTGCTTTCCAGTGGTTGCATAAGAGTTGCCTCAATCCTCGCTGAGTACTTTAGGCGCGATTGCCCGATGGAAGCCGTTGAACGGCTCGTTGTTCTTCGCTTTGGGCAGTGGCCACATGCGGGTGCCCTGGGAGGCTGCACCGTCGATGCGCAGGCAGTCACCGCTAACAAAGGCAGCGCCCGGGCTCAGCAGGAAGCAGATAGCTGCGCTGATTTCGGATTCCGTGCCCAAGCGCTTGATGGGCACATTGTCGGCAAGGCCGCGAATCCACTCCTTCATATGCGTGGGGTAATTATCCATACCGCTAGATGCAATCCAGCCAGGTGCAACCGCGTTTACGCGAACACCGGAGGTGCCCCATTCCACAGCGGCGGTTTGGGTGAAGTTCACCATGCCGGCTCTTGCTGCGCCTGAGTGGCCCATGCCAGGCATGCCGCCCCACATATCCGCCACGATGTTCACGATAGCGCCGCCGGTTTTTGCCAGGGCCTGGGTATAGGCTTCTCTGGCAATCAGAAAACCGCCAGTAAGGTTGGTGCGAACCACGGTTTCCCAGCCTTTCTGGTTGATGCCTGCCAGTGGGGAAGGGAACTGGCCACCGGCATTGTTCACCACGCCGTTCAGGCCACCGTGTTCTGCAATGATCGCCTTAACAGTTGCTTTTACAGACTCTTCCTCACGGATATCGCAAGAATGGGCCGAGGCAATGCCGCCGTCTTCAGTGATTTCTGCTTTTACAGCTTCCACTTTCTCGATCTTACGACCAACCAGCGCAACCCGGGCACCAAGGGCTGCGAGTTCGTGGGCGGTGCAGCGGCCGATACCTGAACCGCCGCCGGTTACGATGATTGTCTGACCTTTGAATAGCTCAGGGTGAAAAATTGATTGATAGCTCATATTTATAAGACCTTATTCAACGTTCAGGCGCGAACCAGCCCGGTAGGTACCGGCACCGGAAACTCGAGCAATTGTTGGGCGAATGCTTTGCCTTGGGGATCAATGCGCAGGCTGGCTATGCCACCGCCACCCAGGCTGTGTTCCAGAAGAAAGTTGAATGCGTGGAACCCGGGCAGCGCCCAGCGAGTCACCCTGCCGGTTGTGGGGGCCAGGGTGTGGGCCATCCATTGTGCTACGGCTTCTTCTGTTAGCGCAGCTTCGATAAACGGAACAAATTCCGGATCACGGGCAATAACACCAATGTTGCTGTGGTCACCTTTGTCACCGCTACGGGCCCAGGCCAAGTCGACCAGACGAACTGTAGTGTCGGTTGCAGTAGCAGGTTTGCCTGGAGACTGTTCGGCAATTTGGCCGGGCTGAAACCCACCCGCAGATTCTATTTCAACCGAGGCCGCCTGACCGTTAAGGTCAACCGATACAACGACTTCGTTCTTTGGAACCAAGCAGGAATACAAGCGGATTTTGGGCATAACGCTTGGGCGACCACCCACAATACCGGTCAGGCCTGGTGCCATGCCTGTAGCGGCTTGGGCGATTTCCCGAGAGAAAAGCACCAGTGCGCCCTTCTTCGCATGGGCTGCACTGATTTTCACGATCACTTCCCGGCTGTCCTGGCCACGGCCTTGCTTGCCATAGGTGGTTTCGGTACCCAGCAATTCGATGCTGGTTTCCGTGTAATCGGCCAGACCGCGCTCTTGGAAGAGGCGGGATGTTTTTGTGAGGATCGCTTCGGCAACTGCTTGTGCTTTTTTGGGCGCATCTATGCCAGCGAGCAGGAAGGTGGCCGTGCACTTGAAGCCATCAGGCCAGGTGCCGGAAACCTTGTAGCTGTCTGTAGGGGCTAAGCCACGGGAGCCGCGAACGGTTACGCGGTCTTTCCCGCTTTCTTCCAACTCTACGTCGGTAAAGTCGCAAACAACGTCTGGCAGCAAGTAAGCGCGGGGGTCGCCGATTTCATAAACCAGTTGCTCAGCCACGGTGCCACGGCTTACCTGGCCACCGGTGTCTTCCGGCTTGGTCATCACAAATTCACCATTTGCACTGACTTCGGCAACGGGGAAGCCCATATCGGCAAAACCGTCGGCAATATCTTCCCAATCGGTAAAGTTGCCGCCCGTTGATTGTGCGCCACATTCCAGCAAGTGACCGGCAAGGCTGCCTTGGGCCAGTTTGTCGTAATCTTTCCAATCCCAGCCAAACTCGTGAACCAGAGGCGCGAGTATCAAAGCGCTGTCTACCACACGGCCGGTCAGAACAATGTCAGCGCCCTGATCCAGAGCTTCTACCAAGCCAGGCGCGCCAAGGTAGGCGTTCAGGCTCACCATCATTGGCGGCATGGGTGCGCCGGTGGCCATTTCGGTTATGCCGGCTTCGCTTAGCGCTTGTTTTTTCGGCAGTAGGTCGTCACCCAGCACCAGGGCGATTTTCATTTCTACGCCAGCCTTTTCGCACAGCGCTTGCAGAGCGTCACGGCAAGCCACCGGGTTTACACCGCCGGCGTTGGCCAGCACCCGAATACCTTTCTCTTTAATGTCGCCAAGCAACGGGCCCATAACAGTTTCAACAAAATCCCGGGCGTAGCCTTGGCTGGGGTCTTTCATCTTCTGGCCCGCCATGATCGACATGGTGACTTCGGCCAAGTAGTCGGCAACCAGATAGTCAATATCGCCCTTATGGACGAGTTGTGCTGCAGCGGTCTCGGTGTCGCCCCAGAATGCGGAGGAACAACCGATACGAACAGTTTTTGGTGAGTCAGCCATGTAAATGCATCCTGTTTCTGTGTTTGCCCCGACTTAGTGCTGATGGTGAGGCTAACGAGTGATCCATTAATCGAACCATACCAAGCAAGCGCTTGGTATGTAAACAGGTAAATTTCAGGTAGAATGCACATTCTGTTAAGGCCACTGGATACGCCCGTGAATCAAGAAAAAATACTTCAGTCACTTATTGCCGATAATCTGGTTTCAGATCCTGACAGCGCTCGCGGTCGCCTGCTGCGCGAAGCTGCAGGGTTGTTTCGCGACAAGGGCTATGAGCGAACCACGGTTAGGGATCTGGCTGCGGCGGTGGGTATTCAATCCGGAAGTTTGTTTCACCACTTTCGCACCAAAGAAGAAATTCTGAAGGCGGTCATGGTTGAAGCCATCCGGTTGAATACGGCTGTTATGCGGGCGGCTATGAACGCAGCTGGCTCTGGCCGTGAAAAGTTAAAGGCATTGGTTCGCGCAGAATTGGAATCGATTAATGGCCAAACCGGTGAAGCCATGGCGGTTCTGGTTTTTGAGTGGCGCAGTTTATCTGAAGCTTCTCAAACAGATGTGCTGATCCTTCGCGATATATATGAGGCCTTATGGCTGGAAGTGTTGAACGCATTAAAAGAAGAGGGTGCCTTGATCGCCGATCCTTTTGTCGTACGGCGCATGCTTGCGGGTGCACTGAGTTGGACGGTGACCTGGTATCGGCCGGAACGGGGTGGCTTGACCCTGGAAGGGCTAACCGATCAGGTGATTGCGATGCTGGGGCTAACACAGCCATGAGCAGCTATTCGGCAGATTTTAAAAGGCCGGTTGCCTATCCGTAACGAACACAATAAATGAGTGCCAGTTTGCCGGTTTCCGTAAAGCTATTGTTTTAAATCAAGATATTCCCACAAAATCTCGTTCGTACTGGGCCATTGGCCTAATCGGCATGACCGAATCGGCAAACCAGCCATTTTTGTAGCACCGCTTTCAACGCACTCTTGCCCTCCGGAATCACAGAACTCGTTGTGATTCACGCTGATAAAAACAAAGCAGAGCAGGGTGATTTATGATGTCCGTACTGGCAATTCATGCACGCCGTCTGGTAGCGGTACGCAGTAATCTGGTTTTACTGGCAACGGCAGTTTTGTTTGCTGGCTGTTCCGCAAACCCCATTTATAAAACCACCGGCGCTGTGCTTGCGGGTTACTCCGAAGGCGAAGCCACACCTTATGTTATGCAGATGTCCGACCCAGAGATGGCATGTGCTCTTGGGGAGGGGATTGATCCTTTACTGTATTCCTTTTCCCGGATTAACGACGCGCCGGATACAACCGGGTCGTTGCTGATGCTGCTGGCTGGCAATTGTATTGAATATCAGGCATGGGAGGCCGAATTGGCCTATTTGCGTGGGGATTATGAAGGTAACGTACCGGCCGCCAAGGATGCCCGGGAACAGTCTAAGCGCCTATACGCCCTTACCGCCGAGCGTCGCCTGGTGGCATTCCGTCGAGCTATGGCGGCCTATGATTTCGACCCCTCCAAAGAGCCGTTAAAGTGTCCTTTTTTGCTCGACGAACAAGATGAAATGACGTTTCTACTTGGCTTGCTGACCGGTATGCAAGCGGTGGTGAACGATGCCAACTCCGGTGCCCGAGCGGGTATGCCCCGAAACATTGCGCCTCAGGCAGAGCGTGCAGCAACCTGTGTTGATAACGAAAAGCTGGGCGGCTTGCCTAATGCCATCCGGGCACTGGTTTGGCTGCTGTTGCCAGATACCCAGCCAGAACTGGCACCAGACCCATGGATGGTGTTGAAGAACAGTTCTGCCGTTGGTGTAAGGGCCGGCATTCGTGCCTCTATGGCCGTTGAGGCTGTTGCTGCCGAAACCTTCGGTCGTCCAGACGTACTGGCCGATGTTGTCCGCCGTTTTGCAGAGGCTGAAAACACGATCGAGGTTTGGGATGAATATCGTCTGGTGGACAGCATAGCCGGACGGGTCATTCGTTTTACCTCAGACAAACATTGGACTGCTCAGTATGGCTACCGCACGCCGCAGACGTACTTCGGCAAAATGAGCCCGGAGCGCGATACCGAAAACGTTGAAACCATGAGCCTGGACGATTTGCTCTGAATCAGCGGCTCCGGCGCCCGTATTCGGCCGCTTGATGTATACACAACAAACACAAAATGACCCGGAGGTCGTTATGATCCGCAAATCTCTCGTTGCCCTGACTCTTGCAGCCGTGGCACCTATAGCGTCGGCTCAGACTGTAAAAATGTGCGTGTTCGACGTGATTGGTGCAAACGGTGACATCTACAACATGGTCAAGGACTATGCGCTGGAGATGAAATCCCACGGCGTCGACTTCGAACTTAAGCCCTACACCGATGAAGGCGTGGCCGTAGGTGATTTTAACGCCGGCCAGTGTGATGCCGTGGCGGCAACGGATCTGCGTACCCGTCCTTTTAACCGCTTTACAGGCACTGTAAGTGCCGTTGGTGCACTTCCTACCTATGACGACCTGAAGACACTTCTGGCGACACTGGCCCAGCCTAAAGCAGCCTCGCTCATGAAACGGGACGGTTATGAGGTTTTAGGCATTGTGCCTGCAGGTGCCGGTTACCTGTTTGTGAACGATCGAAGTATGGATACAGCGGGCGATTTGGCCGGCAAGCGGATGGCCACCCTGGATTACCAGAAAGACGCCATTCATATGGTGAACTTTGTGAAGGCAACGGTAGTGCCTTCGGATATCACTAACTTTGCGGGCAAGTTTAACAACGGCTCTGTTGATACCGCCTATGCACCGGCCTTCGCGTATGAAGCGCTTGAGCTCTACAAAGGACTGGGCGATAAAGGCGGTATAGTGGATTACCCTTTGGCGCAACTGACTATTCAGATTATCTCTCGCGACGACGTATTGGACGATGAAACCGCCCAGGCGGCCCGGCAGGTTGCCTGGGATATGTATCCTCAGGCTATGAACCTGATCAACAAGCAAGAAGAGGCTATTCCAGAAGATAAATGGATTCGCATTCCGGAGAAGGATATACAGGGGTATCAGGAGATGTTCCGTCAGAACCGCATCGAAATGCGTGACGGTCTTAATGGTGCACCGGATGTGTATCACCCAAAGATGCTGGGTTTGCTGAGCAAGATTCGCTGCTCGAGCAACCCCTCTGCTTCAGAGTGCACCTCGGATAACCGGGAATAAAAGGGCAGATCACGCATGAACTGGCGAGCATTGTCTGCCCCGTCCGCAAGAACGCTTTATCCCGTGCATAAAATGCACGGGGCCATTTTGTTGTTGCTGCTGTTCTTTACTCTGATTCTGGGGATGGGTAACTCACTCCATTCGCGCCTGCTTTGGGTAGGCGAGCAAGTGTGGCCGAACTACTATCTGCTGAACCCGGATGCCACGGAGCCGTCCTGTCGCCTGAAAATGAACGTAGACGCCGAAGTACGCAAACGGGTGAATGCCTACAAGCCAGACCCGGACGATTTGTTTGATTCTCCACCCAACCCTGAAGCCATTCGAACCTCACTGGAGCGGAATTTTGCATTATGCGAAGAGAAATATGCGGCGTATCAAAAAAACGTTGAGCAGGCTACGCCCGCGTTAGGGGTATTCAAAACCGTTGAGCAGGGGTTGGCGAGCTTTCTGCTGGACAACATCGAGCTTACCAAATACCTGTTTATCGCCCTCTTTGCGATGGCGGCTGCAGTGGCTGCCATGGATGCCGATCACATAGCACTGAGGTTGCCCAGGAACCGTTCAGAGTGGCGCCTGAGCCAGGCTGTACAGTTCATGGTTAATGGCACCATGGTGTTCTCAATGCATGCCTACTTGGGCCGATTGGCCAGCTCGCCGGGGGCTGAGTCTACAGCCATGCTCCAATATGCGTGGACAGGCGTATTTGGGCTGTTCATGGTCATTAATGCCATGCGCTTTTTGTATGTTCCAAAGCACATAAGGCCCGGGGCGCTGGCGCTGTCTTCAGGCTTGGTGGTGCCGCTTTATTGCGTTATGGGTTTGATTGCCATGAGTTATTTCTTCTTTGCAGATGGCTACGCTTCAGG
Organism: Marinobacter sp.; assembly: GCF_052094685.1. Classification (GTDB taxonomy): domain Bacteria; phylum Pseudomonadota; class Gammaproteobacteria; order Pseudomonadales; family Oleiphilaceae; genus Marinobacter. The sequence continues at coordinate 31,132 of NZ_JBQDKB010000020.1, read as the reverse complement.
GCTAGCCATCTACTTTGGCATGATGTCTAACCTGTCTTCGATGTTCATCAATATCGGCCTCTATGTGTTGGTGGGTATGATACTGAAGCAGACCCGCTTACCAGAGTTGTTGTTGAACGTAATCAAGCCCTACAACTTGCCTGCGCCTATGCTGGCGTCGGTCATTATATTTGCGACGGCATTCCCCACGGCATTCACCGGTGCCTCTGGTATTTTCATCCTTGCGGTTGGTGGCGTCGTTTATGATGAGCTGCGCCGAGCGGGTGCCGGGCGGCAGCTTGCACTTGCAACAACGGCTATGTCTGGAAGCCTCGGCGTGGTGCTGAACCCCTGCTTGCTGATTGTGGTGGTTGCGGCCCTGAATAAAGAAGTGACCACTACTGAAATGTATGATTGGGGCTTATGGGTATTTCTGTTTTCGGCCACGCTGTTCTCTCTGATTGTATGTAAAACAGAAGGCAATTGGCGGCCACGCCCAGCATTGGGCGCTTTTAAGGCGTCACTGGAACAGCTCAAGCCATTGCTACCTTATGTGGCCCTGGCTGTCGCGGTGATATTCGGCATATATGTGGTGCTTGGCCTGTCCTTCAATGAGTACAGCGCGCCGTTGATTCTGCCGCTCGTAATGCTTGCACTGGTGTTTCTTGATGCTGACAGCAACAGCCGTGAAGACAGTGACACCCGTTTTAAGGCCTTCTGGGAGCGCAGTTGCGCTGCAGCCAGTGATTCTGCCGTGCATATTGGAGCATTACTGGCACTGATCGGCTTCTCCATTTGTCTGGGAGGCATTCTTGAGCGCTCTGATATAGTTCAGGTTCTGTTTCCTGAGCACTTGGCCAGCCCCTGGATTGCAATGTTGGTGATCGTAGTGATGCTGACGGTGATCGGCATGGTTATGGATCCCTTTGGTGCGGTTATTCTGGTGTCGGCAACCATCGCGCAGCCAGTGATTCAGCTGGGTATTGATCCGTTGCATTTCTGGATTGTGTGCCTGGTGGCCTTTGAGTTGGGTTATCTCAGCCCGCCCGTAGCGCTGAATCATTTACTTACCCGCCAGGTTGTAGGCGAGAGCGAGGTGCTTGCAGCCGAACGCATGGGGTCATTTTGGCACCGCTACGAGCGGCTGTTGTTACCGGTTGCTGTCATGGGGCCAACGCTTCTGCTGGTAGCCTTTGTACCCATGATTTTCTACGCGATTTGAGGTTTATCTTCTACAGTTAAAGCCGTCTCAGATATTTTTTGAGGTGGCTTTTTTGTGTCTGCGTATTCAGGCCTGCGTGTTCCTTAACATCTGGCTGAGCATGCGTAGCGTATACTGATAACTTGTCTAAAAAACAGGGGCTGTTGTGGATGCCGGTTAACATACAGGCAGCGCTTTACAGGTTTGCCGTGCTGGCGGGGCTTATCACGGCACTGTGGGGTTGCGGCAACTCTAACGGCAATGAGCCTGAACCAGCATTTGTCGATATTGCGCTCTCGGGCGCCATCGACATTGAAACCGGTACTCGGGTGGATGCAGACAATGCGGCCAGTTTGGCGCTTAATCCGCGCCCATCTCCGGGGCCCCAGCTATTACCTCAGGAATTCATTTTGGCGGGCTATGTAAGTGCGAACAGCGGCACTTACTCTGGCTTGAGCGATTTGGACTATTCAACCGACTCTGTTGATGCCTTCTCCATCACTATACGCCAGGGTCAGAGCGTCTATTTGCAGCCATTCTCAACAAGCGAGGGGCCATCTCCGCTCACCTTGTCGTTAATAAACAAGAGTGGCGTTGTAGAAACGGTTTCCACACACAACCAGCCGGATCAGGTTCGGGTTTCGCTACCGAGCACCGAGCCAACCGGCACATATACTTTGCAGGTTGAAGCAGCGGGCTCTGACCCCATGCTTTATATCCTTTCCACATCTGTTACTGGCAGTGCCCGGGCAACCGCGTTTGAGTGGCCGGATCATGACTTTGTGGATTCCCAGGCCATTGTTGTGCTCAAATCCGGTGCCAACCAAGCGCCTATGCGTTCAGCAAGGTCGCAAGCGGCTATGGGGCCACAAAAGGAACTGGCTCCTGGTGTCTGGCTGATGAAAGCACCGCTTCAGGCGGCGCGAAGCCGACAAACACAATCAAAAGAATCGACCTTGCAGTGGATCCGAACCTTGGAAAAGCGTCCCGACGTTGCCTCTGTTACTCCTAATTACACAATGCGGGCCATGCAAACACCTCTGAATGAGCCTCTCTACAACAGCCCCTCCGTTGGCCAGCAATGGCATTATGAGCTGCTGAATGCCCCGATTGCATGGCAAATAGCCCCGGATGGTGGAAGTGGCGTTACCCTTGCGGTGATGGATACAGGTCTGTTCGGGGCGCCTGGGAACTGGCACAGTGATTTGAATGCAAATATCATTGAGGGTTGGGATTTCGTGTCAGAAGAATTTGACAATGATGGCATGCCAGGCCCTGATAGCAACCCGTCGGATCCAGGGAATGCCGTGGGCAGTAGTGTTTATCATGGCACTCATGTAGCGGGAACCATCGCAGCAGCGGTGAATGGGGCGGGTGGGGCAGGTATTGCCTACAAATCTTCGCTGCTCCCCGTTCGGGTTCTGGGAGAGGGCGGCACAGGCTCATCCGCCGATCTGCTGGCGGCCCTCCGCTGGGTGGCCGGGCCGTCAGGTGGAGAGCCTCTGGCCGAAATCGTCAATCTGAGTCTCGGCGGGCTTCCCTTTTTGCAGTCATTGCAGGATGCCATCACCTATGGAGCGGACCGGGGTATTGTCTTCGTTGCTGCAGCGGGTAATTCCGCTTCTGCTGTCGCTTCTTACCCGGCAGCCTTCGATAAAGTTTTTGCTGTAAGCGCGGTGGATGGTGCGGGTGTTCTGGCATCCTATTCAAATTATGGGAGCTGGATAGACGTTGCTGCACCTGGCGGTGATGCCAGCCGTGATGGTAACGCCGACGGCCGCAGTGATCTGGTTAGCAGCTCCAGTGCAGCGCTGGTAAATGGCACGGTTCAGGAAACCTATATCGGCTTACAGGGAACGTCGATGGCCGCGCCTCATGTCTCGGCGGTGTTTGCGCTGATGAAGAATCTCAATTCGGCACTCGGTTATGAACAACTGAATGACATGCTGATGACAGGGAAGTTGACCTGTGGCAGCGAGATTTGCCTGAAGTCGACCGAGTTGGGTTGGGGACTTCTGGATGCGGGTAAGTCGGCTTTGGCTGCGGCCGCAGGCACGGTATCGGATTTTTTAACGGCGTCGCCCTCCATTGTGAGCCTTTCAACGGAAGGGGAACTGTCTGCGGGCGTGAGCCTGAATGTATATGGCAGCGCTCCCAGTGACATTATCATTGGATCCGTATCCGTTGTGGCCCCATGGCTAAGACTGGATTCAGCGCCAGTCAGTGGGGACTCTGGAACTGATTTCGCCATCAGCGTCACTCTGCTGCCGGAAGCCCTGGAGGCTGGTATATCCGAGCGGACAACCATAGTTATCGAATACAGAAGTGACGAATTGCGCCGGCTCGAAATCCCGGTTATCGGACAGCGGGTGACAGACCAGCAGGCCCGTGATGCAGGCAGGCATTTTGTGCTCTTGGTCGATCCAGAGCCCGTTGGCGATCGGTACACAACCGTTGCTCAGACCATTGCGGTGGCAGAAAACGGACAGTATCAGTTTTCATTTTTGCCTGATGACGGTGAGGTGCCGAGAATGCTGAACGAGGTGCCTCCTGGCGACTACATTCTCGTCGCAGGGACAGATCTGGATAATGATGGGCTGATTTGTCATGCTGGTGAAGCCTGTGCGGAGTATCCGGTAGCTGGGCTCCGGGAGGAAATCACGATCAGGCAGGGAGATCCTGTCACGGGTGTCCGGATGACAACCAGTTATTCCCGCCCCTCAATATCTGCCGCTACACCTGGCGTATTGCCTCGCCCTGCTTTTATAGGCTACAGGCTGATTCAGCAACTGCCAGACACTGGCGGCACAGCACCCAAAACAATCGGAGCAGAGCGTTGATTGCAGCATACAGGAAGGTATTGGCGGGCTTACCTTTGGTTTTTTTGTTGGTCGGGTGTGTTTGGCTGGTTGGCTGTGCATCTTCAGAGCCAGTAGAAAGTGAGTCCAGTGCACCCCTAGTACGCCAGGTTACCCAGTCTGCACACTGCGGGCTGACGGGACCCGGATTGGCTTATGTTCAAACCAGTGAGCGACTGCAGCAACTGTTGGAATTACCTACCCAGAATATGGCCGTTCAGCAACTGCGGCAGGTGGATCTGCAACAGGAGCATCTGCTGTTCGTAACCCTGGGAGAGAAGCCTACAGGCGGTTACAACGTCAGTCTGGCGTCGGCAGAGCGCGCCGGTAAGATTTTGCGTCTTTCCATGGCGATACGCGCGCCGGCCCCCGGAACCATGGTTACTCAGGCGATTACTTCTCCCTGTGCGGTGGTCGCCGTGCCGGCCAATGAATGGTCGGAAATCCGGGTATCCGGTGTTCGTGACAAGGATCTTGTTTTAAAACTCTGAACCGCAATGCGATGCGGAATCTGCCAGAAATGTGCAATAACTTGCCAGTTTCATCCAATACCCAATCACTCTTACCCCCTCAGTATTGAGCTTGCCAGCACTTTTTACCCGTGCTGGCGACCAACAAACAAATACAAGAAAGTTTCCTGATAGAGGAAACGAGGGGTATGAGATGAATGTTGAAGCTAATGCTAGTTCCTACGATGCAATAGTGATTGGTGCGGGTGTGGCTGGTTTGTATCAGTTGCACAAGCTACGGTCCCTCGGAATGAGTGTTCGGGTTATTGAATCTGCCTCCGGAGTAGGCGGTACCTGGTACTGGAACCGGTACCCGGGTGCCCGTTTCGACTCCCAGGCAGAGATTTACCAGTACTGGTTCTCGAAAGAGCTTTACGAGAGCTGGCAACCATCAGAGCGTTTCCCTGCGCAACCTGAAAGCGAGCGGTGGCTGAATCATGTTGCTGACAAACTCGATCTCAATCAGGACATTGAGTTTAATACCCGGGTGGATTCCGCACATTGGCAAGAGGCAGACGGTAGCTGGGCCATCAGAACAGACAAGGGTGACCGGTTGGAAGCCAGGTACCTGATTGCCTGTACTGGCATGCTTTCCGCCCCACTTGAGGATGTCTTCCCTGGACAATCCACGTTTCAGGGCCAGATTTGCCACACTTCCCGCTGGCCCAAAGAGGGTGTAGATCTCAAAGGCAAACGTGTTGCCGTGATCGGCACTGGTGCTACCGGCATTCAGGCCACCCAGAGCATTGCGCCCGAGGTAGAGAGCCTCACGGTGTTTGTGCGCACACCTCAGTACACCATTCCGATGAGAAACCCGAAATATACGGAAGAGGATTGGAAGCACTGGTCGAAGAATTTCACGTATCTCAAAGATAAAGTTCTGAATACTTTTGCAGGATTTGACTACGACTTCGATGGGCGGTCCTGGCATACGGACACTCCGGAACAACGCGAACAGACCCTGGAAAAACTTTACAACGACGGCTCGCTTGCGCTTTGGCTGTCCTCCTATCCTGAGATGTTCACTGAAGCGGAGGTGAGTGAAGAAATCTCCCGATTTGTTCGTGCAAAAATGCGGGCACGACTGAACAACGATGCCGATCTTTGTAAACTTCTTATTCCCACCAGCTACGGTTTCGGTACCCGGCGTGTTCCGCTGGATACCGGTTATCTGGAAACCTTCCTGCGACCTAATGTAAAAGCTGTGAACTGCCGCGAGACACCGATCGAAGGCATTGTCCCCGAGGGTGTTCTGATGCAGGACGGTAGCGTTCATGAAGTTGATATTATTGTGCTGGCGACAGGTTTTGACGCCGGCTCCGGTGCGCTGACGCGAATTGACATACGCGGCAAGGAAGATTGCAGCCTGAAGGAAGAGTGGAGCAATGAAATCCGTACGGCAATGGGGCTTCAGGTACACGGTTACCCCAATCTATTTACAACTGGCGCGCCGCTCGCACCGTCCGCTGCACTGTGCAACATGACAACCTGTCTGCAGCAGCAGGTAGGGTGGATCACCGATATCATTCAGTATGCGAAAGCAGAAGATAAAACGGTGATAGAGCCTACCAAAGAGTGCCAGGACGAGTGGGTGCGGCACCACGACGAGGTGACAAACCAGACACTTCTACCCCTGGTGGATAGCTGGTATATGGGAACCAATGTACCGGGCAAGCCCCGGAGGCTGCTGTCGTATTGCGGCGGGGTGAACAACTACAACCAGCATTGTGTCGAGCTGGCCAGGAACAACTACCCGGGATTTGTCTTCGCGTAAAGCAGGCAGAAAGATCTATTCCGACAACAACAAGAGGTAGTGTCAAATGAGCGATCCAAAGATGAAAGCTGCGTTGGACAGTGTGCTCCGGCAGACCACGGGGCGCCACGGGGGTGCCCCCGGTGTGGTAGCTATGGTTACCGATCAGGAGCGCAACATTTATGAAGGTGCGGCGGGAGTCAGAGAGCAGGGTAAGCAAACCCCGATGGATCTGGATACGGTGTTTGCGATCTTCTCCACCACCAAAGCGATTACCAGTGTCTGTGCACTTCAACTGCTTGAGGAAGGGCTTCTTCGGCTTGATGACCCAGTGGGCAAGTATCTCCCGGAGATTGACAAGCTGCATGTGCTTGAAGGGTTTGGTGCGGACGGGCAGGCCCGGCTGAGGCCACCCAAACGCAGGATTACCGTCAGTGATCTACTCTTGCAAACCTCAGGGCTGTGCTACGATTTTTTCAGCGCTGAGGACAAGAAATACCGGGAGCTGAAAGATATTCCATCGATTATCACCTGCACCAGGGAATCGATTCAGACAGTACTTCAGCACGATCCCGGTGAGGCCTGGACCTATGGAGTCAATACCGACTGGCTGGGGCTGGTGGTAGAGAAACTGCGAGGGCAACGTCTGGGTGAGGTGATGCACGAACGTGTGTTTCAGCCCCTTGGCATGGTGGATACGGCCTTTTCGGTCAGCGATGACATGGTGGCGCGCCGTGCCACCATACATTCGCGAGCCGCGGACGGGCAGTTGGTACCCGTTCCTGAGTTGGCCCTGCCTGCAAAACCTGTCATGGACATGGGCGGGCATGGCCTCTATGGAACGGTCAGGGACTACATGAAGTTCATACGTATGGTCCTGAACGACGGTGCCGGTGAATATGGCAGGGTACTGAAACCCGAAACGGCACATCTGCTAGCCAAAGATGGTTACGCTGACACCAGCATTCCCATAGGCCTCTGGGAAACGTCTGATCCGAGCCTGGCCAATAGTGGTGAGTTTATGCCCGGGGTGGATAAGGGGTGGTCCCATGCTTTTATGATTAATCGTGAACAGGCACCTACCGGGCGCTCCCCCGGATCCATGGCCTGGACAGGCCTTGCCAATAGCTATCTGTGGATTGATAAGGCCAGGGGAGTGGGTGGATACTGGGCTACCCAGATACTGCCTTATTATGACTGTGCCTCTTATCCCGGATTCTATGAGTTCGAGGCGACAACTTATAACAACCTGAATTGATAGGTTGGTGACTGGAGCGGTGGCGCGAGTGCTACCGCTCTCGTTGATTTGCAGTGATTGCAGTAAGTTGGCGCGTAAGGAAAGGCGCGGATTAATGGCTTCGGGATTGCCTGATCTGTCCGGGTGTCAGGTTCAGCTTGCGTCGGAATGCTCGCGTCATATGAGCCTGGTCCGAGAAGCCGCACTCGGTTGCGATGGCTTTGATAGGGCGCGAACTCTTTGCCAACATCAGTTTTGCCTGCTCGACACGTGTGTCCAGAAGGTGTGCGCAAGGCGTTACTCCGTAGCTTGCCTTGAATCGCCGGCAGAAAGTCCAGACGCCCAGACCAGTGACTGCAGACAACTGCTCTATGCTGATCTGATGCTGTAGATTGCTATAGATGAACTCGGTCAGCGCTGAGCGCTGGCGCTTTGAAAGGCCAGACTGGCTGTGATCTTCCCTGAACTTTACATCCGCATAATTTCGCAATAGGTGAACGCTGAGCTGCAGGCCCAGTGCCTCGGCATAAGTTGGCCCACCGATCGCAGAATTCCGCGTTTCTCCCAGGATGGCGTCAGAGATCGAAGTAACGGTAGGGTCTTCCGCATTAAGAACATCGTGCAGGCTGACTTCTGATATCGGGCGCCCCAAAACATCCTGTGCAACTCGTGACATCAGGTTTTCGGAAAGGTAAACGTGGGACACGTCGATCTGTTGCGTCCAATGCCAGTGTGATGGTCGAGCCCGGCTCAACAGGGAAATGTGACCAGGCACGCAGGTCGTCCGTGTCCAGCGGCTGTCAATCCGCCGGTCCATGGGCGTCTGCCCCTCGAAATACCGGACGATCATGTAGTGGTTCATCGGCGGAATCGGGACATCCAGGCCTGCATAGCGATAAGAGCGCTGCCCGACATCCAGCCATCCGAGGTTATCACTGGCGGTCAGAACCTCTCCCGGCACCCAAACAGGCAACTCTTCGGATTCAATGAGGCTCGCCATCGTTGTCTTGCCCTCCGACATCCAGTCGATCAGACTGATTTTCTCACTCCCCTGGCCCGTTTAACCTTTAACTACCGGAACGGGCATCTGGTGGCTTCACTGATAGCCAGACTTCAACGGCATGGGCGGCTTCAGTATGTATGTGAGGGAGTGGGTCATGGAAATATTGTTATTATCTGATTGAGGCACCTGTTGGCGTGCCTTTATGCTTCATCTTTTAGAACTAGCCTTACCGGGAAAAGGTGTCAAGCCTGCGTTGAGCAAATCCTCCTAAAGGATGTGGTGGCCTGGAACCTCCGTATGAAATACTTACGACAAAGGTACTATGATGGTCGTGTTGGCGGTCTTAGAGGCCGACTAGCCCGGTGCGCCTTACGGGTTGCATAAATCAGCCGTTGATCTTTGGCGGCGAATCCCTAAGCTATGTTAACGAATTTTTCTTCCTGCGGAGTCACTTCCAGTTTATGAGCGAGCAACAATACAACGCCGATGCCATTGAAGTACTGAGCGGCCTGGACCCGGTGCGTAAGCGCCCGGGAATGTACACCGACACCAGTCGTCCGAACCACCTGGCCCAGGAAGTGATCGATAACAGTGTGGATGAAGCCCTCGCCGGACACGCCCGCCGTATTGACGTGGTGCTTTACGCCGATGGTTCGCTGAGTGTTGAAGACGATGGCCGCGGTATGCCAGTCGATCTCCATAAAGAGGAAGGGCTGCCTGGCGTCGAATTGATCCTGACCCGACTCCACGCCGGCGGTAAGTTTTCGCAGGGTAACTACAACTTCTCCGGTGGCCTGCACGGCGTTGGCGTTTCCGTCGTGAACGCACTTTCCACGCTGCTTGAAGTAACGATAAAGCGCAACGGTGAACTCCATCGCATGACATTTGCGAATGGAGACAAGGCTTCTGAGTTGGAGGTTATCGATACGGTTGGTAAGCGCAACACCGGTACCCGAATCAAGTTCACGCCGGATGCAAAATACTTCGATAGCCCTAATTTTTCTGTCAGTCGCTTGCGTCATAACCTCCGCGCAAAGGCAGTGCTTTGCCCGGGTTTGACGGTAACTTTTGTGCAGGAAAAAACCGGTGAAAAAGATGAGTGGTTCTATGAGGAAGGCCTTCGGGATTATCTGCGCTCTGCGCTGACAGACCTGGAAGTTGTGCCACTGGAACCGTTTACCGGCAGCTTTTCGGGTAATCAGGAAGCGGTTGACTGGGCAATCCAGTGGCTCCCGGAAGGCGGTGAGGCGCTCATGGAAAGCTACGTGAACCTGATTCCCACCGTTCAGGGAGGCACCCACGTAAACGGTTTGCGGACGGGGCTTCTGGAAGCCATGCGTGAGTTCTGTGAGTTCCGTAATCTTCTGCCACGGGGCGTAAAGCTTTCTCCGGATGATATTTGGGAAAAAGTTTCCTATGTGCTTTCGTTCAAGATGCAGGAGCCTCAGTTCTCCGGCCAGACGAAAGAACGCTTATCCTCGCGGGAGGCAGCAGGATTTATTTCCGGTGTGGTCAAGGATGCCTTCAGTTTGTGGCTGAACCAGCACACTGGCGTGGCCGAAGCGTTGGCAGAACTGTTCATCAGTAATGCCCAGCGTAGGCTTAAAGCCAGCAAAAAGGTGGCACGCAAAAGGGTGACATCCGGTCCAGCCTTGCCTGGAAAATTGGCAGACTGCTCCGGCGGCGATACCGCCCGCTCTGAGTTGTTTCTGGTGGAAGGGGATTCTGCTGGCGGTTCTGCCAAGCAGGCTCGCGATCGCGAGTTCCAGGCGGTCATGCCGTTGCGCGGAAAAATCCTGAATACCTGGGAGGTCGATTCCAGTGAAATCCTGGCCTCACAGGAGATTCATGACATTGCCGTGGCGATAGGCGTGGACCCCAGTTCGGACAAGCTCGACAGTCTGCGTTACAACAAGGTTTGCATCCTCGCCGACGCCGACTCTGATGGCCTGCACATTGCGACGCTGCTGTGCGCTCTATTCCTTAAGCACTTCCGCCCGGTTGTTGCCGCCGGCCATGTGTTTGTGGCGATGCCACCGCTTTACCGTGTGGATCTGGGCAAAGAAACCTTCTACGCCCTCGACGAGCATGAAAAGCAGGGCATTATTGATCGCCTTGAAGCGGAAAAACGCAGAGGTAAGATTTCGGTCACCCGCTTTAAAGGGTTGGGTGAAATGAACCCGCTTCAGCTCCGTGAGACCACCATGGCCCCGGATACGCGTCGGCTGGTTATGCTGACCATTGAAGATGGAGACGAAACCGACAGCCACATGGATATGCTTCTGGGTAAGAAGCGCGCCTCAGACCGGAGATCTTGGTTGGAAGCTTATGGCAATATGGCGGATGTAGCCGGTTAACGGCTTATTCTTTTTGGGTCTATAAGAATAGTTCGTTATTCTTTTTAAGTGATCTAAAAACTCGTTATTCTTCCGGTTTTCTGATCGGGAAGAATCGTAAATGGACTGGCAAGGCTGGTTTGCGCTGGGTCTGGCAGGCGTTGCCCTGTTACTCATGAGTTCAGGGCGGTATGCACCCCACCTAGTGATGATGGGTGTGCTCGTGGTGCTCAGTGCCAGTGGCATTATTTCCGCTGATCAGGCGCTGATGGGTTTCAGCAACACAGGGTTGATTACCGTCGTGGCTCTGTTCGTAGTGGCTGCTGGTATTCACCATTCTGGTGGTGTTGATTTGCTGGTTAGGCACCTGCTCAGAAACCCTAAGACCGTTCGCTCGGCTCAGACACGCATTACCCTTCCAGTTGCACTGTTAAGCGGGTTTCTCAATAACACCCCCGTAGTGGCTACCATGATTCCAGCCATTCACGCTTGGTCTCGAAAAATTGGTATCTCTCCCTCCAAGCTTATGATTCCCCTCAGCTACTCGGCCATTTTAGGTGGCACGCTGACCATGATTGGCACCAGTACCAACCTGGTTGTTAATGGTCAGTACCAGCAGCTGACCGGGGAGGCCGGGCTTTCCATTTTTTCCATCACTGCTGTTGGCTTGCCAGTCGCCGTTCTTGGTATCGCTGCCATATTATTATTTATGCCCAGGGCGCTGCCAAACCGAGAGGATCGGCATAAATTCGGCTCCATGAGAGAGTTCACTCTGGAAGTGGCTGTTGCCATTGACGGACCATTGGTTGGCAAAACCGTAGGCCAGGCGGGCCTGCGAGAGCTGGAGCATCTCTACTTGGTAGAGATTGAACGCGATGGCAGTGTGGTAACGGCGGTGCCGTCTGAGGAGCGCCTGTGCGGCGGCGATAGACTTGTGTTTGCCGGTGACACTCAGGCGATCTCCGACCTGCTTCGGATTAATGGCATTGTGCCTTCCGTGCACGCAGACGAGCCCAGCTTGAGTCAGGATCGTGCAGAGCGTTGCCTGATGGAGGCGGCGCTGTCCCCGCAGTCAGAAGTGCTGGGCCTGACGATTCGCGACGCGCGGTTCCGGGAGCGCTACGGAGCGGTTGTTTTGGCAGTGGCTCGGGGCGGTTCCCGAGTATCGGGAAATCTGGGTAACATTCGCCTTAAACCCGGCGATGTGCTGTTACTGGAAGCCCGGCCAGCGTTTGTAAGTCGTCAGCGCTACAATAATGACTTTCTACTTATAAATGATCTGGAAACTGAGGCTCCGAGGCACGACCGTGCCTGGCTGTCTTGGGGCGTTCTGGTCGTACTCGTTGGGCTGGCCGCTTGCAGTGTTCTCAGTATGCTGAACGCCGCCTTGATGGGGGCAGCGCTGATGATTCTGAGTGGCTGCTGCTCGGTGGGCCAGGCACAGAAGTCCGTTGATGTGCCCGTGGTGCTTACCATTGGTGCGTCTTTTGCGTTGGGCGCGGCCCTGCAACAGACCGGGGCGGCAAGTTTTGTTGCCGGTGCCATTCTGGGCCTAAGCAAGGGGCACGTACTGTTGGCTCTGTTCCTGGTTTATTTTTCAGTTTCTGTGCTCACCGAGGTTATTACCAACAACGCGGCGGCTATTCTGGTCATTCCGGTTGTGTTGTCTATGACCAGTACCATGGGCGTTGCGGCTGAACCGTTTGTTATTGCGGTGATGATGGCCGCATCGGCCAGTTTTGCCACACCTCTTGGGTATCAAACCAATATGATGGTGTTCGGCCCTGGTGGGTACCGGTTCGGGGATTTCGTGCGTGTGGGCCTGCCAATGAATGTGTTTATTGGCTTGGTATCGGTGGCGGTAATTGCACTGGTGTACGGAATCAGGCCGGGCTAGTAGCCGTGCTTGAAGCGTTGGCGAGAATGTCGCAGCAAAGCACCCGTTGTTCATCACCGTGGGTGAAACAGAGAGAGAGGGTTACGCACATATAGGCGCCGGTTACGCAAAGGTAGGGGGCGGTAATGTGGAGGTCGCCAGGTTGAGTCAGCGCTTGTCTAAGGTACTGTTGGCGGTACCAGTCTGCTTTACTGGTGCTCTCAAGCGGTTTGAAGCGCGGGTCTAGGCTTTGGGTTCCAGTGTCCGATACTAGGGTGTCTTCAATCTGAACGCCGTTTTTATCTGCGAGATAGCAGCGCGACACCGAGTGGTGTTTTAGCAGCACGTCGCAAGCCTGGGCCATGGGAGAACCGGTTTGGAGTAGCGCAGTTGCCCTCTGGAAATCCTTCCAAAAAAAGTCCACCAGCTGACGAGTGGGGTCCTGAGTTACCTGATGGCATGATTTGTATTCCTGTAGCAACCCATCAAAGTCTGTAGAGGCGTCGCAGAGCTGGGCCAGATCCGTGCTGGGCCGGCAGAAGTAGAACCCCTGAACAAAGTCCACACCCGCATCAATGGCAATCATCGCCTGATCCTTGGTTTCTACGCCCTCTAGCAAAACCAGGCACCCGGACTGGTGCAACAGTGAAACAATGCCGTTCAGTATCTGCCGAGCTTTGTGATCTTCGGTTGCCCGGGTCAGCAGTTTTCTGTCTAGCTTGACGATGTCTGGTGACAGGTTCCAAATGCGTTCAAAATTGGAGTGTCCAGCGCCGAAGTCGTCGATGGCGGTTAGACAGCCCAGCTTCCGATAATAGGCGACCGTTTCCCGCAGGCGGTCGGCATCGTCGGTTGGTTGCTCGACAATCTCGATAACAATCCGGTGCGGTGGCAGCTTTGTTTTTGCCAGCAGGTTCCCGAAAAATGAATCAGTCTGGCTACCACTGGTTACAACTCGAGGGGAAACGTTCAGAAATAGCCAGTTGAGTTGGTCCTGAATACCGCTGCAGTTACGGATGTGCAGGTACCGGCAGAGCCGATCAAGCAGAAGGGCCTCTTCATCGGAAGTGGGCACATCAAAAAGATGTATAGGCAGCACATTCGAGCCATCTGGATCCTGGGCCCGGATCAGAGCTTCGTAGCCGACGGTTCGTTTGTGAGAAATGCTGTAAATCGGCTGAAGAGCGGTTCTCAGTGTGAGCCCGCGAAATTCAGCTGTCCAGGAGTCGCCATTTCGATGGAGCATTGGCGATAACAGGTCCACTTCAGAGTCTGTCAGCGTTTCCGGAAGAGCTGGCGGCATAGTGTGTATCAAATTATTGAACGAATGCATCAGGTGCTATTGGGAGAGCGCACTTGAACGATCACAAATCAGTGTCTGCCGAGAATGGGAAAAGCCAGAGTAGACTGATAGTTAGAGGGGGAGGTTGCCAAAAAAACGGAAGTATTACCACTGTTTCATGATTAAACCGGAAACAGGTTGTATCTTTGGCGGGGTGTGTACTGTTAGGGCAAATTTGGCGACCCTTGGAAGGGCCGCCAAAGAATCAGTTATTACTTGGGATTACAACGGATTCGTCGAATTCAAGTTCCATGTCTTGTCCTCTCAGTCAATGAGGCCCCCGACGGGGCGTTTAAGCATGGGGAAAGTCTATCGGGTTTATAAATTTCAACAATCCGTACAACCCCTATACGACCAAAGCCAAACGTATAGGGCATTGCTGCCGCATGATCAAAGTTTCTGATGATGGGAGGCAAAACATTCCGATTTCCTTTGAGAATGCGACTTCTTATACTTTGATGCGTGATTACTGACAGGGAATATGAGGCCCTAATTGCTATGCAAATAAGCAGTACATCTGCCAGTTACGGACTGCTGGCCATTGTTGTTCACTGGGTCGCTGCTGCGGCTGTGTTTGGTATGTTTGCTCTGGGCTTTTGGATGGTCGATTTATCGTACTACGATGGCTGGTACCAACGAGCCCCTAACATTCATCGCAGTGTTGGCGTTTTGTTGTTTGCGTTGATGGTGTTTAGATTGCTTTGGCGGTTTTTTACCACATCGCCGGATTCCATTGCTGCGCATAAGCGTTGGGAGATTGTTAGCGCCCATGTCGCTCACGGTTTGTTGTATGTTCTGGTTTTTGTAGCGATGGTGAGTGGGTTTTTGATTTCAACCGCAGACGGCTCCTCCGTGAGCGTATTTGGTTGGTTTGAGGTGCCTTCCGTGACGGGGCAAGTGAAGGGGCTTGAGGATATAGCGGGGCAGGTGCACTACTGGAGCACCTGGGCTCTGGTTGTTCTTGCCTTAATTCACGCAGCGGGTGCGTTTAAGCATCACTTGATTGACCGCGACGAGACTTTGCGCCGGATGCTTGTACCGGTACGGAAGGATGACTGATTAGCGTAATGCAGCCCTAAGTTGGCGTGTTTTTGTTTACTAAAAGGAGAATATTATGAAGAAAGTGTTGTTGGCATCTGCCGTATCTATGGCGTTGGTAGGAAGTGTTCAGGCCGATCAGCATAGCGGCACCTACGCTTTTGATAACAAGGGCGCTCACCAGTTCATCACGTTCAAGATCTCTCACTTGGGTTACAGCTGGCTCTATGGCCGTTTTAACGATTTTGATGGTCAGTTTGTTTACGATGCTGAAAACCCGGAAAACAGTTCGGTAAACGTAACCATTGATACGGCCAGCGTAGATTCCAATCATGCTGAGCGCGATAAACACGTGCGTAGTAAGGATTTCTTGCACGCGGGTGAGTATCCGGAAGCGAGTTTCAAGAGTACGCGAGTGGTAGTTGATGACGAAGGCGAGGCGGATATTGTTGGCGACCTCACACTGCGCGGTGTAACCCGTGAGGTGACCTTGGATGTAGAGATGCTGGGTCATGGGAAAGACCCGTGGGGCGGTTATCGCATGGGGTTTGAAGCTGAGACTGAGCTGCGTCTTGAAGACTTTGGCATTCCGGTGAGCCTCGGCGAGGCATCCGAGACCGTAGAAATGATTATTTCGGTTGAAGGTATCCGTCAGTAAATCTGGTGGGTCTGGTCGCCAGCTACATCTTGGGCTGTCTCGCAAGAGCGGCAAAGATGTCGTTGGCGCCAAAACTGAGCAGCAAAAATAACTAGCCATATCAGTAGGCCTGCCCAAAGATAAGTCGCAGGTACTTGAAAGCTGCCACTGATAGCGAATTCCACTAGAAGCATCAGCGCGACGGCTAATGCCGCATTCACCATGGCCGTAACCATGGCTTGCCCGCAGGCTTTGAGATTGGGTTTCATAGTGTTCCGCTTGTTTGAAGGGAAAACGGTCTTCTATTCGTCACTGACAACGAGCATACGGCGCACCTTACCGACTCTCCATGCGGGAATTCCGCTATTGGAATTAAGAGTCTCGGGTATTGATGAAGCGTTTTAGTCGATAAATCCGCAGGTTGTTGGTGTATCCGCCCGGTGCTCCATATAATGACCCACTGCACCGGCCCCGTGATTATTCCGGGCGCAAAGGGTAGCATCACGGGCTCCTTCAACATCAGGCAATACAGGCAAAAGAGGCATCCATGCCAGAGTTTCAGACGACGGATGAAGGCTTTGAGCGGGTTTCACTCAGGGACTACACGGAAAAAGCCTATCTCGACTACTCCATGTACGTCATTCTTGACCGCGCGCTTCCTAATGTCGGGGACGGGCTAAAGCCGGTTCAGCGGCGCATTATCTACGCCATGTCAGAGCTGGGCTTGAAGTCGACGTCCAAATACAAGAAATCAGCCCGTACCGTGGGCGACGTTCTGGGTAAGTTCCACCCCCACGGCGACAGTGCCTGTTACGAAGCCATGGTGCTGATGGCGCAGCCGTTTTCTTATCGTTATCCGCTTGTAGACGGCCAAGGTAACTGGGGCGCGCCAGATGACCCCAAATCTTTCGCCGCCATGCGTTACACCGAATCCCGGTTGGCACGTTTTGCGGATGTACTGCTCGGCGAACTCGGGCAGGGTACGGTGGATTGGGTGCCTAACTTTGACGGCACCATGGATGAGCCTTCGGTTTTGCCTGCAAGACTGCCTCACGTGCTGCTCAATGGCACTACCGGTATTGCCGTGGGCATGGCCACCGACATTCCGCCCCATAACGTCAGGGAGGTTACAGCCGCCTGTATTCGGTTGTTGGACGATCCTGAGGCAACCGTTGATCAGCTGTGCGAGCATGTTAAGGGCCCAGATTTCCCAACTTACGCAGAAATCATCACACCCCGTAAAGACTTGCGCCAAATGTACGAAACTGGCCGCGGTTCGCTGCGCATGCGCGCGCGCTGGGTGCGCGAAACCGGTGAAATCGTGGTCACAGACTTGCCACACCAGGTTTCTGGTAACCGTGTGCTTGAGCAGATTGCACACCAGATGCAAACCAAAAAGCTGCCCATGGTGGCGGACCTGCGTGATGAGTCTGATCACGAGAACCCCACCCGATTGGTCATTGTGCCGCGTTCAAACAGGGTGGATCTCGATGGGTTAATGACCCACCTGTTTGCCAGCACAGATCTTGAGAAAACCTACCGAGTAAATATCAACGTTATCGGTAACGATGGCCGCCCGGGGGTGAAGGGCTTACGCCAGATGCTTACGGAATGGCTGGTGTTCCGGCGCACTACTGTCACCCGCCGTTTGCAGCACCGGCTAGATAAAGTACTGGCACGTTTGCACATCCTTGAAGGCTTGTTGATTGCTTATCTGAACATTGATGAAGTTATTCACATCATCCGTACAGAAGATAAGCCGAAAGCTGTCTTTATGGAGCGGTTCGGTCTGTCTGCAGAGCAGGCCGAATCCATCCTTGAGCTGAAGTTGCGGCACTTGGCCAAGCTTGAGGAAATGAAAATCCGCGGTGAGCAGGATGAGCTGGCCATAGAGCGGGACGAGCTCCAGGCTATTCTTGGTTCTGAGGATCGTTTGCGTGAGTTGATCAAGAATGAATTGCTGGAAGATGCCGAAACATACGGCGATGACCGTCGCTCTCCAATTGTGGAGCGTGGAGAAGCCCGGGCGTTCAGTGAGAACGACTTGGTTTCTAACGATCCCGTTACGGTTGTTCTGTCTGATAAGGGTTGGGTGCGCGCTGCCAAAGGCCACGACATAGACCCTGATGGACTGAGCTACAAGGCGGGCGACAGCTTTTCGTTAGCTGCCCGTGGTCGCAACAACCAGCAAACGATTTTTTTGGACTCCACCGGTCGGGCCTACTCTTTAATGGCCCACAGTCTGCCTTCAGCGAGAGGTCAGGGGGAGCCACTGACTGGCCGGATTAATCCGCCTTCAGGGGCGGGTTTCTCTGGTTTGCTTATGGGTGACCCGGCACGAAAGACGCTGCTGGTGACTGACGGCGGGTACGGATTTGTGACCTCGCTGAACGACATGATCAGCAAAAACCGCAACGGCAAGGCCGTGGTTAGTGTGCCGAAAGGCGCGAAAATTATGCCGCCGGTAATCATTCCCAGTACCGAGAATGCTCTGTATTTGGGGGCGATTTCCAACGAAGGCAGAATGCTTGTTTTCCCGCTCAGCGAATTGCCTGAACTGAGTAAAGGCAAGGGTAATAAAATCATCAGTATCCCCTCTGCACGAGTACAAAATCGTGAAGAGTACGTGGTAGCTGTAGCCGTGTTCGCTAAAGATGACCAGCTGGAGATCCGTGCAGGCAAGCGGAAAATGGGGCTACAGTTCGCCGATCTTGAACACTATATTGGTGAGCGCGGCCGACGTGGGCATAAGCTGCCTCGCGGTTTGCAGAGGGTTGATGCGATTGACGTTATCCCTTCGGCCGCTCGGGTAAAAGAAGAAGACAGCACTGAAAATGGAGAGCAGCAACCGTGAGTGAGTTAGTACTGATTAACGTATCCGGGCGCGATAAGCCCGGGCTCACGTCAGAAATTACCGGCATCATGGGCCGGTATGATGTCCGGATTCTCGATATAGGTCAGGCGGTCATTCATGACCATCTGACTTGGGGCATTCTTATCGAAATTCCCGATGAATCGAAATCTTCACCGGTGATCCGTGACCTGCTGTTCCGTTTTCACGCTTTGGATCTTCAAGTCAGGTTTGCCCCGATTACTATTGAGGACTACCAGTCCTGGGCCGAAGGCCGTAATCGAGCTTGTTACATCGTTACTTTGCTGTCCCGTGATATCAAGGCGGAACAGATTGCCAGTGTGTCTGCCATTACCGCTCGCCATGGATTGAACATCGACAACATTTCCAGGCTGTCTGCCAGGCCCTCACTCAATGCGTCTAGTGACGGAATTGCCTGTGTGGAGTTTTCTGTGCGCGGTACGCCGTTGGATTCTGAGCAGCTGAGAGCCGATTTCCTGCACATTGCCGGTGAGATGAATGTGGACATCGCATTCCAGGAAGATTCCATTTTCCGTCGCAACCGGCGTCTGGTGGTCTTTGATATGGATTCCACGCTCATTGAGGCTGAAGTGATCGATGAACTTGCTGATGAAGCCGGTGTGGGCGAACAGGTCGCGGAGATCACCGAGCGCGCGATGCTTGGTGAGCTGGATTTTAGCCAGAGTTTTGCAGAGCGCCTGTCGCTGCTTAAGGGCTTGGATGAGAATGTTCTGGAAAAGGTTGCTGGTCGCCTGAAAATGACAGAAGGCGCCGAACACCTGATTCGAAGCCTTAAGGCGCTGGGTTACCGTACAGCGATTCTTTCTGGCGGTTTTACTTACTTTGCCCGACACCTTCAGAGCAAGCTGGGTATTGATTACGTATACGCCAACGAGTTGGAAATCCGGGATGGCAAGGTAACCGGTGAGGTTTCTGGCCAGATTGTAGACGGTAAGCGCAAGGCGGAATTGCTACTGGAAATTGCTGCAAAAGAGCATATCTCCCGGGAGCAGGTAATCGCTGTGGGTGATGGCGCCAACGACCTGCCCATGTTGAGCCAAGCCGGCTTAGGTGTTGCATTCCGGGCAAAACCACTGGTTAAGGAATCTGCCCGCCATGCGATCTCGACGCTTGGCCTGGATGCCATTCTCTACCTGATTGGCTTTCGCGAAAGTGAGACTAATCAGGGGCTGAAAAACGCCGGTTTTTGAGCCGGCGTCTGTCTGTTTCAGCCCCCGTCTCAGTTATCGCCAAAGTCGTAGTTCATCTCCGGTGCCGGGGCCTGTAGATAATAACCCTGAATGTAGTTCACGCCGGCCTGCCAGAGTGTGGCCAGAACACTCGCATTTTCTACCAGCGGGATAATGGTGAGCTTGCCAGCGCTTTGCAGGCTCTTAACCATTTCCTTTACCTGCTCCTTGGCTTCGTCACTCTTCTGAACCTCTTCCGTGAAGGAGCCGTCAATCTTCACGTAATCCGTATCAATGTGCTTCAGTGTGTTGAACGGATTCAGTGCACAGCCGAACTGGGCGATGGATACCTTGCAGTGCAGCTGGTGTAGAGCTTTGGTGAACTCCTTGGCCTGCTTCATGTAGTTGTTCGCATCGCCCTCACGGATCTGAAAAATCAGCGAGTCGCCGGGTAGGCGAGCAGCTTTCAGCGCCACGCTCAGCCATGGGGTGAAGGTTTTGTCCTGTAGCGTCTCAGCCGTCACATTGAGGAATATGTGGGTGTCGTTGCCTTTAGAGCGATGGCTGGATAACTGCTTAATGGTTTGCAGAACAACCCAACGATCGATTTTGATGGCAGTATCGCTGGGCCCCATTGGAGGTAGAAAGTCGTAAGGCGAAACCTCGTTTTCATCCTTGTCGAGCATTCTTACAAAGGCTTCGTATTGCTCTTCGCCCTCACCACGCAGGTTGATGATGGGCTGGAACAGAAGCCGGAACCGATCCTCATCCAGTGCTTTCAGTATCGTCTCAATGGAGCTGCTGTCATCCATGGTTTCATAGTCCGCCGGATTATAAACGCGGATACCGTTGCCCTGAGATTGGCCTTCTTGCTTGCGTACTTCCGACGACGCGACGTGTGCCCGCGCCATGAGCTCTTCAGCTTTTGGTGAGTTCTCGGTAATTGAGGCAATACCGATGCTGACGGTCAGTGGAACCGTACGGCCATTGATGTCGAATAAGTGCTCATCAACCGCTTTGCGAACCTGCTCGCATCGAGTAGTTAAGGACTTCTCGTCACAGGGAAGGCAGAGTAAGCCGAACGCGTCATCACTCAGGCGCGCCAGCATCAGATCCTCTCCGGCCTCTTTCTTTAGAAGGCTAGCCAGATCGCCTAGCAGTAAGTCCGCGCCAGAGATGCCCACTTGGCCCTTCATTGTCATAAAGTTGTCGAGCGCGATATAGGCGAACGCACCGGTTTCGTTGTTTTTACCGGCCTTGGCAATGGCTTGTTCGAGCTCTGTCATCAGGTATTGACGGTTATACAGCCCGGTAAGAAGATCCTGGCTGCTGATCTCGCGCAGCTTCTCTTCTAGTTCTGCATCGCTGTGTTCTGGCTGAAGCACAATTTGGGTACAGGTTTCGCCATCGTAGGTAGCAGCGGAGACAGACATGGTAACGTTCAACTCATGATCGTCACTGCGCTTTGTTGTGCAGTTCATCGTCATGCCGTCTTCGCCTTTCTCGGCGAATGACTTCATAAACGTTTTGTAGTCATTCTGGCTTTCAGAGGTAAGCGTATCTAGCACGGGAATACAGATTAGGTCGTCAATATCGTCGTAACCCAAGAATTCCATGTACGACTGGTTGGCGTATATATGCATGCCATCGTTGATGTACGCAATGGCATCTTTGGAGCTTTCCAAAAGCAGTTGGCATCGTTGCTCTGCTTCACGAAGATGAGATTCTAGTGCGCGCCGGCGGCGGCGATCTTCAAGTGCTACCAGCTCGCGTTTTGTTTTTAGGATTAGCAGATCATTGTGGTCGAACTGCACAGTACCCTGGGCGCCGGCTTTCATAACAGCCACGGTTCTTTCCCGGTTTTCTTCCTCGGTAAGGATCAGGCACGGAATGTCTTTGTCCATGCGCCGAATCATGGCTAGGGCGTCGTCCGCTGCGAATTCCTGCTCGATATCCCGAGCCAGTAACAGATCCCAATTACTGTTTTTAAGAGCCTCTTCCAAATCCTCTTCAGAGGTGATGCGATGTGCCCGTGTGGCTTTGCCGGCATTTCTAAGCAGGCTTATCAGGGGTTCGGCATCATTTTGTGAGGGGTCGAGAATGAGGAGGTGTACGGTCGTGTTCTGTTTCTGCATTCCAAAGACATCTCGTAAAACAGGTTGGCTGGGCCGGCCATGGCAGAGAAGCGCTCTGCTTTACATGCAGTACCTTGTTGAAAACGGTGAACGGGTGCTGCGAGACCGGACTGTCACTATCGCTGAATGATGCAGGGGTTGAGGCTTAATAACAAGCCTCCAGCGGATTTATAGAGCGTCCGCCGGAGGTGCTTAGAGTGATGGCCACAGCGAATCAAAATCGTCTTCACTGGCGCCAGCCGGCGATGAAGAGCTAGCTGGGGCAGGGATTGCAGTATTATTCTGCAGTTTCAACTCAAACTGGCTGATACTGCCGGTCGACGATACTTTGTTCGTTAGCTGACCCTGATCTTCCCGGCCATCATGCAGCATCGAGATCCGGCTGCCTGGCTGGAACGGTAGGCGGGGTGTAATCACAGTGGCAGCTTGGTTAATCACGCTGATCTCAGGAAGTAAGAGGCCGCGAAGGTATTCGCTGCTGTTGCCGACTTTTTGAATCAGACGGACTCCGCAGGGGGAGCCGCTGGGCGCCAATAGCTCTATGCCAATTTGTGTGCCTTGGTTCCGAATTTGCCGAATCCAGCGAACGACCGCAATACTCCACGGGTGTGTGCGCTGCTCGCGTATTCCAAGTACCTCTCCGGCCTGCATGGAGGGTGGAACGCTCGTCTCCCATGAGACGCAGTAGCCACCAGGGCTGGTGTTCACCAGTAGCGCGGAGTGTGATCTAGGCCGGTTTTTATCGTTAACAGGCGAGGGTGTATTCCCGAAACTGCCGCGAAAGTTGATCGGCGTGTCCGCAGCGTGCAGGTGTTCATCGCTGGGAGCCGCGTCGTGGGCGCCGCCCCAGGCATCTTCTTTTTTGCGAGATGCTCGGATGAAGACGTTCTCGTCGTCTTCTGCGTTGTTGTCATTGCCGGTTACGAACTCAGTGAACGACTTTTCTCCAGCAATAAAATAGTGTGCAGCCGTCAGCCCAACACAGACCTCCAGCGTACCTTGGCTGGAAATTCGGTTGAAATTCCTCTTTGCCAGAATGCCCAAAGCTTGGCTGAGATGCGTGAGCAGAGTATCGCTCACATTCCCCGGAATAGTCAGGGTGTCAGGAGTGGGTTGCTGACGGAGCCTGGCATCTAGGCTTTCCGCAATCATGGTGGCCAGTTCCCTGGTGTCGAACTCGAAGCTCTCTTTGCCAGGTTTGTGCTCCAGCAGGCTTCTGTATACCGGAGAGTTGTCGCTCTCTAGGTTTACAACGAAAAGGCTGTCTTCCCCGGTATTTGGCTCGCAGCTCGAATACTCTGTCCAAGACTCAAATAACTCATACGCCTGGAGCAGTTCTGCCTGCCTGAGCTGGTTGGGTCTTGCGCACCCGAGGAGTAGCAGGCGTTTGTAGCTGTCCGCGACGGTGCTGGCTTGCCTTTGCTTCAGACTGCGGTCTTCAACCATTACCTTGGATAGTTTGTTGCGGTGAGCAAACCGGAACATGCTGTGGCATTCCAGCCAGCTGCGCGCTGGGCTCGGGCAATAGAGTTGGTGAGATCGCAGAATGGTTGCGGCAAGTTCAGACGTTGCGCGGTGAACGGCGGTAGCAATTAGCTTGCGGTTCTTATCAAGCCCGCCGTCGTCCAGCGTGTCTAGCAGGCATAGCTTATAGCCACTGGCTAGATGCAGTTGAAGTGCCTGAGACAAATTGGCAATTTTGCGCTGTTTCTCAGGTAAGGCAACTGCAAGCCCTAAGTAATGTCGTGAAAGCTCATTGCAAACGAAGTGAATTTTTGAACGAATCAGGTCGAGGAACTGTAGGCGGTTCTGGGGCGCAAGAAACAGTTGGTTAAGCTCAATGATCGCGTGATAAAGCTGGCGTGATACCTCGCCAATATTGGCCATGGGAAGCTGGTGAGTCCATGCCTTAAACGCCTTCGGCGTTGTATCGCAAAATGACAGGCTCGCCGTTTTTTGCTCAGGAACACGGAGATCTGGTTTGAGGGTCGTGCCTTCCATGAATATGCGCCAATATCAAAACAACGTTTCGTATTTCGGGCTCTCTCATCCGGCACAGCGAATACTGCTGTGGTACGCCGGTTGAACGGGAAAACTCCGCAAATACATATTTTTACAAAATAGACGGTACTGGACTTTAAAATAGCAAGCCAGTATTAGGAAGCGAGAAAACCACCTGTTGACAATGTTTGACATGTGATATTGGGCCAGCTTGACCTAAACGCCCTTACAGGCCTGTTGAAAACAGGTCGATTGGCGTTTTTGCAGGCTTTCCCGGAATTTCGCGAACCAGTCGCGGAACCAGAAACCCTGGTAGTCTGGACAGCAGTTCTCGAACCAGCAGCCGGGCTTCTTCGTCTGGAACATCAAAATGCTGAGCGCCGGCAACCGGATCAAAGGCATGAAGGTAATAGGGCAGAACACCCGCTTCAAACAGCGCCTCGCTCAGGTTTTCCAGCGCATCCGCGTTATCATTTACTCCTCTGAGGATTACGCTCTGATTTAGCAAGGTTACGCCCGCTGAGCGGAGTTGGTTCAGTGCTTGGCGAGTTGAGTGGTCAATTTCGGCTGCGTGGTTGATGTGTAACACCATCACAACCTGTACGGGTGTGTTGGCGATCCATGCCAGCAGTGAGTCGCACACCCGCTGGGGTATCACCACTGGCAGGCGCGTGTGCAGGCGTATACGGCGAATATGAGGAATGCTGCTGATAGCAGACGCCCATTGGGACAGCAGCTGATCATTGACCGCCAGAGGGTCTCCACCGCTGAAAATGACTTCATTGATTTCGGGGCTTGCCGTAAGTGTGTCCAGCACCCGCTGTCTGTCGGCTGGGCCTAAGCGCTGTTCGTCGTAGGGGAAGTGCCGGCGGAAACAATAACGACAGTTAATCGCACACTGGCCTGTGACCATCAGCAGGGCACGGCTGCGGTATTTTCGAATCAAGCCTGTGGTTTGAATGGCACCGTCTTCTTCCAGCGGGTCGGACACAAATCCCTCTGCCTCGCCGGTTTCAAGGTTTAAGGGCAGTACCTGCCGAAGCAAAGGATCTGCGGCGTTTCCTCTCTCCATGCGCGCCAGAAAAGGTTCGGGAACTCGGGTTTGAAACAACCGGTGCCCCGCCTCTGCGCCAGCCAGCCACTTATCAGCCGGCAAATCCAGCCGCGCCAACAATTCTCGGGGTGAGGTTATCGAGTCGGAAAGCAGTTGTTGCCAGCTTCGATTGTCATCGTCTGAAAGCTGGGCTTCTATATGGGCAGGGCTTCGCTGTATCATAGCGGCCTTTGAATTTTAAACAGCATTTTGGCAGGTGGACATTTCATGGCTTCATATTCTAGCAACGAATTTCGCAGCGGTCTCAAGGTTTTGCTAGATGGCGACCCTTGTATCATGCTCGAGAACGAATTCGTAAAACCAGGTAAAGGCCAAGCGTTTAACCGCGTTAAGCTGCGCAACCTGAAGAACAACCGGCAGTGGGAACGCACATTCAAGTCTGGCGAAAGCCTCGAAGCGGCAGATATTCTTGAGCAGGACATGGAATACCTCTACACCGACGGTGAATTTTGGCACTTCATGCTCACCGACGGAAGCTTCGAGCAGTACCCCGCCGATGCAAATGCCGTTAGCGATGTGCTCAAGTGGCTAAAAGAGCAGGACGTTTACACTGTAACCCTATACAACGGTGCGCCCTTAACCATCACCCCGGCCAATTTTGTTGAGCTGGAAGTGGTTGAGACCGACCCAGGTATGAAAGGCGACACCGCCCAAGGCGGCTCCAAGCCTGCAACCTTGTCTACCGGCGCTGTTGTGAACGTACCTCTGTTTATCACCATTGGCGAAGTGCTCAAGGTAGATACCCGTTCGGGTGAATACGTAAACCGGGTAAAAAGCAGCTGATACCAATATGAAACATCAGCCTGACTGGCAGCCAACTGCCTCCCGGGCAGCTCTAAAAAACCGCGCACAACAATTAACCTTTGTGCGCGGTTTTTTTGCCAAGCGTGATGTACTGGAAGTTGAAACTCCCGTACTCGGCCGCTGCGGCGTAACCGACCCCAACCTTGATGGCATATCGGCGCAGATCAGCGCCCAAGGTGTTGAAGGCGGCCGGCTACAAACCTCCCCCGAATACCACATGAAACGCCTGCTAGCCGCAGACGTGGGATCCATCTACCAGATCTCCAAAGTCTTCCGCAACGGCGAGCGTGGCCGCCGCCACAACCCAGAATTCTCCATGCTGGAGTGGTACCGAATCGGTTTCGACGATGCAGCCTTGATGGAAGAGGTCTCCGACTTGGTGAGCGGCTGGCTCAATTGCCCCAGACCAAAGATCACAAGCTATCGCCAAGCCATGATCGACTGGGCAAGCATAGACCCGTTTGCCATCTCCGAAGAAGACCTGCGCCAACGCTGTCGCCAATGGCTAGAACCTGAACAGTTAACAGACCTCAACCGCGACGGCTGCCTGGACTTGCTAATGAGCTTCGCTGTCGAACCCAACCTGGGCACCGAAACCCCGGTATTCATCACCCAATACCCGGCCTCCCAAGCCTCCCTGGCCAGAATCTCCAACGTTGACGGCTTCGACGTAGCACACAGATTCGAGCTCTACATCGACGGCCTGGAATTATGCAACGGCTACTGGGAACTCACCTGCGCCGCCGAACAGCGCGCCCGCTTCGAAGCAGATAACCGTCTGCGAAACGCCGCCGGGAAACCGGAAATGGATGTAGATGAAGCCTTTCTGGCCGCGATAGAGCAGGGTTTGCCAGACTGCGCGGGGGTGGCTTTGGGGCTTGATCGTTTACTGATGTTGAAAATGGGAACCCGCGATATTGCAGACGTATTAGCGTTTCCGATAGAGCGAGCCTAAAGGTATAGCAGAAGTTATGGGGCATTGTTGGGCACCCCTTCCCGAAACCGTGCGGAGCCATGGATGGCGGAGCCGAGCGTACAGGGAGGTATTTACAGCGTGTTTAGGGAAGGGGTGCCCAACAATGCCAGGCACCAAAGCGGCAAAATTACGCGCCAACCGCTCCAAAAGCCTCACCCATACGAACCCGCTTCCCCGCAACCTGCTCTGCATTCCAATTAACACTACCCTTAGGCATCACCATTACCACAGTAGAGCCCAGCCGGAACCGCCCCATCTCCTCGCCTTTGGCAAACGAAATAGCACTCTCGCCTTCATACGTAACCGCCTTCACGCCGCCACCATGTGGAGCCACAACCCCAGCCCAAGTTGTCTCAACGCTGCCTACAATCATCGCGCCCACAAGAACCAGCGCCATCGGCCCTGCCTCAGTATCGAAAATACACGCAACACGCTCATTACGGGCGAATAGATTAGGCACGTTCTCGGCCGTGACCGGGTTCACCGAAAACAGTTTGCCGGGTACATAAACCATCTCCCGAAGGGTGCCTGCCAGAGGCATGTGAATGCGGTGATAATCCTTGGGCGAAAGATAAATCGTCGAAAACTCGCCCTCTGAAAAAGCCTCCGCGCGGCCGGCATCACCACCAAGAAGCTCTACCAAACTGAACGACTGACCTTTGGCCTGGAATACCCGATCCCCGGTTATCTGGCCCAGCTGGCTGATGGCACCATCTACAGGGCTTACAAACGTATTCTCTCCTTCGGCAAGCGGGCGAATGCCCGGTTTAAGCGCCCGGGTAAAAAAGGCATTAAAGCTGGAGTAGGCGGTCGGATCTTGCTCTGCGGCCTCGCTCATATCAACGCCATAGCGCTTAATAAACCAGTTAACTACCCGGTTTTTGAGCGCAGGGGAGCGATCATTGTCTGCCAGACGGCCAGCGGCGCGGGAAACCGCAAGTTGCGGAGTGACGTACTGACTCAGAATAAACAGCTTGTCGAACATTAAATGAGATCCTTTGGGCTCAAAGGCGCAAAGTTTACCAAATAGTGTTGTAAGAATGTTGCACAGACGCTGGTATGTATAGAAATTGTTTCATGGCTTCGCGGATATAGCGGGGGCTTGCTATGATCAGGGGCAGAAAATCCGTGATCGTGTCCGGCGCTGGTCGATAACCTCAATATAAAGGCTTATATTCTCCCCTATGTTACTTATTATTGGCTCAGTTATTGTTGTTGCCAGCGTTTTGGGTGGCTATACACTTCATGGTGGAAACCTAATGGTGCTGTGGCAGCCGACCGAGCTTCTCATCATCTTTGGCGCAGCCATAGGCTCGTTTATCATTGCCAACCCGCTGCATACCGTGAAGAACGTGTTCGCCGGCATTTTGCGCCTGCTGACGGGCTCGCCGTTTAACAAATCCTATTATATGGATTTGTTAAGCCTGCTCTACGAAATTTTTGATAAATCCCGCAAGCAGGGCGTTATGTCCATTGAAGAGGATATCGACAACCCAGAATCCAGTCAGATATTCAGCCGCTACCCAGCCATTATGAAATCGAAAGCGTTGCTCGATTTTATTACCGACTACCTACGCATTATTAGTGCAGGAAACATGGCAACCCATGAGTTGGACGGCATGATGGAAAGCGAAATTGACAGCCGCCAACACGAACTAGAAGAGCCTGCTCATGCTGTGAACAAAATTGCGGATGCCCTGCCGGGGTTGGGGATTGTGGCGGCGGTACTGGGTATTGTGATTACCATGAACTTTTTGAGCGAAGGGCCTGAGCGTATAGGGCTTAGTGTTGCAGCCGCTCTGGTCGGCACATTCATAGGTATCTGGATGGGCTATGGCTTTGTTGGTCCCACCTCCATTGCTATGGAGCACGCCGCAAAATACGAGCTCAAGGCTTACGAATGCGTTAAATCTGCCATTGTTGCCACGGTTTCGGGGCAGGCTCCTCAGATGGCCATCGAATTTGGCCGCAAGGCACTACCCACAGACAAGCGACCTGGTTTTCAGGAACTGAATGATCACGTGCGCGCCAAATAGCGCAGCCTGAACCCGGAGTAGATTTGTGGAACAACAGCCAATAATCATCAAGCGAAAAAAGGTCATTGCCGCAGGCCATCACGGTGGCTCGTGGAAAGTGGCTTTTGCCGACTTCGCTACGGCGATGATGGCGTTCTTTCTGGTGCTCTGGCTCACCGCGACTGCATCGCCGGAGCAGATACAAGCGGTGGAAGGCTATTTTCGCGACCCGGTTGGTTTCACTGAGGGTGGATCACCCAACCCGGTGGATCTTGAGGGCAGTGCCTCCGTCGTGAACGAGGCCAGTCCCGATATTGAATCAAGCCAGATCGAGATCAGTGACGACGTGGTTGATACCCTGTCCGATACGCTCGAGCGGCAGCGCATGGAAGAGCTGTTTCAGGAGCTGAAACAGCGGATTGACGAAAACGAAACCCTGCAGGAGTTCAAAGACCAGTTGCTGATCGATATCACCGATGAGGGACTGCGAATCCAGATAGTCGACCGCTCCGGCCGCCCTATGTTCGACAGTGGCAAAGCGGAGCTTAAATACTACTCACAGGAAATCCTGTTCGAGCTGGCCAAAACCCTTGGCTCTGTTGATAACAAGCTCAGCATAACCGGCCACACAGACGCCACACCCTTCGGTGGCCGCCCCGGTTACACGAACTGGGAGCTCTCCGCAGATCGCGCCAACACCGCTCGCCGTGCACTGGTCGCCGGTGGTGTGCGCGCCCAGCAGATCGCGCGGGTGGTGGGGCTGAGTGATTCTGTGTTGTTCGATAAGAAGGAGCCCAGTGCGCCGGTCAACCGCCGGATATCCATCATCGTTCTCAACAAGAAAACCGTGCACAGCATTCACAGCAGTGCCAGTGCCAAAGGCGCTCCGTTGATCGACCTCACAGCACCTTCTGAAGAAGAACAAACAGAAGCCATGGAAAAGCTGGAGAGTGGCGATTGGTTGCAGGAAAAAGCAGAACCCGCACCCGGCGAGCTGAACTGGTAGCCCGCCATGGGATAGTGAATCAGTTGGCTTTCAGCCCTCGCATATTCTGCTCGGCCATATCCTGAAGAATACGGTGAAAGCTACGCCGCCGTTCCGGGCTGAGTGCGCCAGATACTGCCGCCGCATCAATGGCACAGCCGGGATCGCCCATGTGCCTGCAGTTGCGGAACTTGCAGTAGCCGATGACCTCACGAATCTCGCGAAAACCGTATTCGATTTCCAGTGGCGTCATATGCCAAAGACCAAATTCCCGGATACCTGGTGAGTCAATCAAATCGCCGCCCATGGGTAAGTGGAACAGTTTCGCGGTAGTCGTGGTGTGCACGCCTTTGCCCGTGCTCTCAGATACCGCACCCACCCGAATCGCCTCATCTGGCATCAGAGTTTGAATAATTGACGACTTGCCAACACCCGATTGGCCTACAAATGCACTGGTTTTACCCTTAACCAACGCCTCAACTTCCGGAGCAGGTTTACCGTTAAACTCCACCGCCGAGGTGCGAACAACCTCATAACCTAACGCCGCATAACGTGCTAATAGAGCATCAATCTGCTCCCGGTTGCTGTCGGTGATCAAATCCGTTTTATTCAACAGAATAACCGCCGGAATATCCGTGGTCTCAGACGCCACCAGATACCGGTCAATCAAATTGTCATGGGGCTCTGGCTCCGGCGCGATCACCAAAATAATATGATCAATATTCGCCGCCACCGGCTTCACGGCACCAAAATTATCCGGCCGCTGCAGCAAATTATCACGCTCACAACGAGCAACAATTACACCCGTCTCACTCTTGCCAGGCCGCCAAATAACCCGATCGCCGGTCACTAAGCTGTCGATATTTGCCCGAACAAAACAACGCACTACTTCACCGGCGTGTTCACCCTCCAAGGCTTCTACATCAAGCTGCTGCCCATAATGTGCAATAATCAGCCCTTCCTGCTCTGGCCCCAGCTCACCGGCCTCAGCCTGCGCCTTAACCGACTTCTCCTTACGAGCTGCGCGGGCCGCCCGTTCCTCCTGAACCTTCTTGATCCGGAATTGCTGCTGCTTGTTCAGTTGCCGTTTTGCCATAAAGTCTCAGATAACACGGATGAAAGTGGTGTAGTAGCTGTGCCATCATACTGCATCATTAGCTGTTTACGGTATAACGCCGAATTACGGGGCGGCGCTTCGCTTTTCTAAAATACTTAAGCTAGCAGCCTGTCGGACTTAACCAAGCAGTATCGACATGAGATAATCGGGGCAA
>NZ_JBQDKB010000019.1:0-44947 GCF_052094685.1 Marinobacter sp. | reverse complement strand
ACAAGATCACTTTAAACGCTGTCTGTCAGGTGCAAGTCCGACAGGCTGCTAGATGGGCTCAATGAATGTTATCGGTGGCAACAATGTTAACCATGATAACATCACGAAACTGCGAGGCAGTCAATCAGATTCTCGAAGGCTTAAAAAAAACCCAAAAAAAGCCCCGGGCTCAGCTAATGAGTGCCGGGGTCGCAGGTGCTCAGGCTTTTACTTCAACCCCATTTCCTCAATGGAAATTTCACGCATCTTGAATTTCTGGATCTTGCCGGTAACGGTCATCGGGAACTCGTCCACGAATTTGTAGTTCCGGGGAATCTTGAAGTGGGCAATTTTGCCCTTGCAAAAGGCCATCAAGCCGTCTGCATCAACAGGGTCAGCATCTGGGCGTAGCTTCACCCAGGCAACCAGTTCTTCGCCGTATTTGTCATCGGGAACGCCGGTCACTTGAACCTCTTCGATGGAGGGGTGGGTGTAAAGGAACTCTTCGATTTCTTTCGGGTAAATGTTCTCGCCGCCGCGGATCACCATATCCTTGATGCGGCCAACTATTTGCACATAGCCTTCGTCGTCCATGGTGGCCAGATCACCTGTGTGCATCCAGCCGGCAGCGTCGATGGCCTCCCGAGTCTTTTCTTCGTTGTTCCAGTACTTCAGCATCACGCTGTAGCCACGGGTACACAGCTCACCAATTTCGCCACGAGGCAGCACGTTGCCGGTGCCCGGGTCGACAATTTTGGTTTCCAGATGCGGTTGGGTGCGCCCCACGGTGGTTACTTGCTTCTCGAACGGGTCGAGAGAGCTGGTTTGGGTAGACACTGGGCTGGTTTCGGTCATGCCGTAGGCAATTTGAACCTCTTTCATGTTCATCTTGCCATTGACCTGTTTCATCACCTCCGCCGGGCAAATCGAGCCCGCCATAATGCCGGTGCGCAAAGTGGAGAGGTCGTAGGATTCGAACTCCGGCTCGGCCAACTCTGCGATGAACATGGTGGGCACGCCATACAGCGCCGTCGCTTTTTCCTGGTGAACCGCCTGCAAAACGGCCTTGGGTTCAAACCCCTCCCCAGGGTAGATCATGGTAGAACCGTGGGTAATGCAGCCCAAGTTGCCCATTACCATGCCGAAGCAGTGATACAGCGGCACCGGGATAACCAGGCGGTCTTTTTCAGTCAGTACCTGGCTTTCACCTACAAAAAAACCGTTGTTCAGCAGGTTGTGGTGGGTGAGGGTGGCGCCTTTGGGGCTGCCCGTTGTGCCGGAGGTGAATTGAATATTAATGGGGTCGTCGAACTGAAGCTGGCTCTGAATTTTGTCTACTTCGTCCTGACTGACGTCACTCGCAAAACCGGTGAACTCATCCCAGCTCCACATGCCGGCATGTTTTTCAGTATCCAGGTTGATCACCGCACGCAGTTCAGAAAGTCGTTGGGCTTTGAGTTTTCCGGCTGTGCCCGTTTTTATCTCAGGTGCCAAGTCATAGAGAGCTTGACGGTAATTGGATGCCTTAAAACTGTCCGCTGTAACCAACACGCTGATGCCCGACAGGTTCATGGCGTATTCCAGCTCATGCATGCCGTAAGCCGGGTTGATATTGACCAGAATGGCGCCCACTTTAGCAGTGGCAAACTGGGTAACCGTCCACTCATAGCGATTGGGGGCCCATATACCCACCCGGTCACCGCGTTTAACGCCAGTGGCCAGGAAGGCGCGAGCAGCTTCGTTCACCTTGGCGACGAACTCTTTGTACGTCCAGCGAATGTCCTGGTGCAAACACACCAAGGCTTCGGTGTCGGGATACTTACCAGCAGTGTGGTCAAGCATCTCGCCGATGGTCATGCCCAGCAGTGGTACTTTGGAGGTACCGCTGGTGTAGCTTGGCATGGTCTGATTTAAGGCCTGATTCATTGTTTGCCTCCATTTGTTTTTGTGGTCGAGGTCCAACAGGATTAATAATAGTGTTGCAGAGCCTGTTAGCGACTCTGGCTGTGGTACTCAGGATTTGGCCGCATGTCGCTGGCAATCGCCACGCGGTTAGTCATGTTGTAGAAACCGATTACGTTGCTCAGGTCCCAAATGGCGGTATCGCTGAAACCAGCATCTCTAAGCGCCTGAACCTCGTCTTCAGCAACCGTTTGGGGTGAGCGGGTTAGAAGGGAGGCGAAGTCCATCATGGCGCGCTGGCGCTTATCCAGCTTGGCTGTTCGGTAGTTCATCACCAGGTGCTCACCCAACGCTGGATCGCCACTCATTACTCGTACGGCTGCGCCGTGCGCTACCAGGCAGTAAAAGCATTTGTTTTCTGAAGAAACGACCACGGCAATCATTTCACGCTCAAGCTTGCTGAGCTCGCTCTCACCCATCATCAGTTCGTTATAGAAACGGGTAAAGCCGTCCAACTGCTTCAGGTTCTGGCTGAACACAGTGAGCACATTCGGAACCATACCCAGCTTTTCGATACAGATATCAAAGTACTTTTTGACATCCGCAGGCAGGTCTTCCAAATCGGGGATAGGGAGATCCAGAGCGACCACATCTTTGTTGTTCGTCATGTCTGATCCTTAGGAGCGTGTTGTTGGTGTTAGGTGTTTAGTGTCCACCAAGAGCCTGACCCACTTTAGAGCCGTTGTGTCGTTTAAGCTGTCCACTGATCCACCCGCCGGTAGCGACCAATTTGTTTAGATCTACACCTGAGCTGATGCCCAAGCCATTCAATAAATAAAGTACGTCTTCCGTGGCCACGTTGCCAGAGGCACCTTTGGCATATGGGCACCCACCCAGGCCTGCAACCGACGCATCAATAACACCGACGCCTTCTTCCAATACGGCGTAGAGGTTAGCCAGGGCTTGGCCGTAAGTATCGTGAAAGTGTGCGGCCAGGCGCTCCACAGGTACGTGTTTCGCCACGGCTTCCAGCATCCGCTTGGCCTTCAGTGGCGTGCCTACGCCAATGGTGTCGCCCAGTGAGATTTCATAGCAGCCCATATCAGCCAGGTCTTTGGCAACCTTCGCCACTTGTTCGGGGGCAATGTCGCCTTCATAGGGGCAGCCCAGCACGGTCGAAACATAACCGCGCACGGGTATGTTGTGCTTTTTGGCGGCTTCCATCACTGGCAAAAAGCGCTCCAGGCTTTGGGCAATGGAGCAGTTGATGTTCTTTTGGCTGAAAGATTCAGAGGCCGCGCCGAACACCGCTACTTCGTCTACACCCGCGGCCAAGGCGTTTTCGAAGCCTCTTAGATTGGGGGTCAGAACGGAATAGCGCACGCCGGCCTTGCGGCTGATGCCCGCCATCACTTCAGCGGCATCGCCCATTTGCGGCACCCATTTGGGTGACACAAAGCTGGCGGATTCAATGTGGCTGAGGCCGCAATCGGCCAGGCGGTCGATTAGCCTGGTTTTGATGCGCGTGGCAATCACCGGGCCGGCTTCGTTTTGCAGGCCGTCCCGGGGGCTCATTTCAACCAGCCGAGCCTGTTTTGGAAAGGCCATTAGCCTGCCTCCTCGGAGCTGCTTGCTTCCTCAACCTCAATAGCGATCAGTTCTGCGCCATCGGAAACCTGTTCGCCTTCATTGAAGAATATCTCGCT
Organism: Marinobacter sp.; assembly: GCF_052094685.1. GTDB lineage: Bacteria > Pseudomonadota > Gammaproteobacteria > Pseudomonadales > Oleiphilaceae > Marinobacter. The sequence goes on along the minus strand of NZ_JBQDKB010000019.1, from coordinate 41,360 downwards.
AACCACACCGTCTGCCGGGGCTTTGATGGCGTGTTCCATTTTCATGGCTTCCATGATGACCAGGGTTTGGCCGGCCGTCACGGCATCACCTACCTTGGCTTGTACCGCTACAATCGCACCATTCATTGGCGCGCATAAGCTACCTTGAGGCTCCATGTCTTCAGACACGTAGTTTTCCCGGTACAAGGTGCACTGGAAGGTGTCGCCGTGGTAAAACAGCACCAGGTGGTCGTCGTGCAGGTTGCCGTGAATACTCAACCGGTGGCCATTGATTACGGCCTGCATGTAATCGTCATCCAGCTTTGCCGCGAGGTTGTAAACGCTGCCGTTCACAAACACTTGATAACGGTCATCCTGCTCCAGCACTTTCAATTCGTGAATCTCGTCGCCCACTTGCAGCTGTAATGGTTGAGCGTATTCAGAGTTCAGGCGCCAGCTGTTGCTGCGGCCGAACGGCGACCAAGGGTCTGTGCTTACGGACTCACGGGATTTTCGCTGTTCCAACACAAAGCCAGCGGCCAGTACCAGCGCCTTGTGGGTGTCCAGCTTCGATTTGGTGAACAGCAAATCCCGGTGATCTTCGATAAAGCCGGTTGTGAGATCGGCTTCCCGGAAGGGCTGTGCATCGGCCAGAGCATGGAGGAAACGGATGTTGGTTTTTACACCCGCAATCCGGTAATGCTCCAAGGCCTGAACCATGCGGTTGATGGCCTGATCGCGGGTTTCGTCCCAGACAATCAGTTTGGCAATCATCGGGTCGTAGTGAATACTGATGTCGTCGCCTTCAACAACGCCGGTATCCACTCGCACGTGGGCGCTTTCATCGGGTGTACTCAGGTAACGCAGGTTGCCGGTGGCGGGCAGGAAATCCTGATCCGGGTCTTCGGCGTAAATGCGGGCTTCCAGGGCATGGCCGCGGGTTTTTACCTGAGACTGCTCCAGTGGTAGCGGCTCGCCCCAGGCGACTTTTAATTGCCACTCCACCAAATCCTGGCCAGTTACCATTTCGGTTACCGGGTGCTCTACCTGCAGGCGGGTGTTCATTTCCATAAAGAAGAATGAACCGTCTACATCGTAGAGAAACTCTACGGTGCCGGCGCCCACATAGTTAATGGCTTGGGCTGCTTTAACTGCGGTTTCACCCATGGCTTTGCGGGTTTCTTCGCTTAGGCCCGGTGCAGGGGCTTCTTCCAAAACTTTTTGGTGACGACGCTGAACCGAGCAATCACGTTCAGCCAAGTACACACCATGACCGCTTTGGTCGCAGAACACCTGAATTTCAACGTGGCGCGGTTGGGTCAGGTAGCGTTCAATCAGCATGTCCGGGTTGCCGAACGAATTCTTGGCTTCGCGTTTGGCTGCTGCGAGGGCTTCATCAAATTCGCCGATGTTCTCCACCACGCGCATGCCTTTGCCACCACCACCGGCCACGGCTTTCAGTAGCAATGGGAAACCGCACTTTTCAGCTTCGGTGCGCAGGGTTTCTGGTGACTGGTCGTCGCCGTGGTAACCGGGCACCAAGGGTACGCCGGCCTTTTCCATAATAATTTTGGCGGCAGACTTCGAGCCCATGGCGGCAATGGCAGAGGAGGGCGGCCCGATGAATACCAGGTTGTTGGCTTCGCACGCCTCGGCAAAATCGGTGTTTTCAGAAAGAAAACCATAGCCTGGGTGAATGGCCTGGGCACCGCTCTGCTTGGCGATTTCGATGATTTTTTCGCTGCGCAGGTAGCTTTCGGAGCTGGGCGCAGGGCCAATGCGAAAGGCTTCGTCGGCCAAGGCCACGTGGTGGGCGTTGGCGTCGGCATCGGAATACACAGCCACACAGCGAATGCCCATGCGTTGTGCAGTCTGGATAATGCGGCAGGCGATTTCGCCCCGGTTTGCAATCAGGATTTTATTGAACATATTATTTGCTCTCCGGAATCCAGTTGGCGCTGCGTTTGTTAAGGAAGGCGCTTAGGCCTTCCTGACCTTCTTCGCCTACGCGGATGTCAGCGATGCGGTGGGCGGTGTCGTCAATCACAACGCTATCAATCGGCTTGTGGCTGACCGCAAATACCAGGTTTTTGGCGGCTTCCATAGCTTCAGGGCCGTTCTGGGCAAGCTGTTTCAGCATCTCGTCGCAGCGCGTGTTCATGGCTTCTACATCGTCGCAGACGATATGCACAAGGCCGAAGCGTTCGGCATCCCGAGCACCGAATACTTCTGCAGACAGGAAGTAGCGACGGGCCTGGCGTTCGCCAATGGCGCGCACCACGTAGGGGCTGATGACCGCCGGAATCAGCCCAAGCTTTACTTCACTCAAGCAGAAACTGGTTTTTTCTGTGGCTATCACTATGTCGCAGCATGCGGCCAAGCCAACGGCGCCGCCGAAGGCTGCGCCCTGAACAAGACCAATGACGGGCTTTTTGAGCTCGTTCAAGCATTCCATCATGCGGGCAAGCTGGCGGGAGTCATCCAGGTTTTCCTGGCGGCTGTTGTCTGCCATACGGCGCATCCAGCCAAGATCTGCCCCGGCAGAGAAGTGTTTGCCTTCGGAGCGCAGAATGACCACTTTGGTGTCATTATCGTTGTGCGCATCTGTGAAGGCGCTGATCAATTGTTGGATGATCACGTCGTCAAATGCGTTGCGCTTTTCTGGGCGGTTCAGCACGATCTCGGTCACGCCGTTAGCAAGGCGTTTAGTCAGAACCGCAGATTCCTGATCTGACGCTGTGTTGGTATCTGTCATGGTCATTCTCCCCTATTACATCCGGAACACGCCGAAGCGCGTAGGCTTCGCCGGCCGGTTGAGGGTGGCGGAGAGGCTGAGGGCAACCACTTCCCGGGTTTGGGCCGGGTCAATGACGCCGTCGTCCCACAACCGCGCGCTGGCGTAGTAGGGGTGGCCCTGTTCCTCGTAGGTGTCGGTAATGGGCTTTTTGAAGGCGGCTTCTTCTTCCTCGCTCCATTCCTGACCTTTGCGCTCCATGCCTTCACGGCGAACTTGCGCCAATACGCCGGCCGCCTGTTCGCCACCCATGACGGAGATGCGGGCATTTGGCCACATCCAAAGGAAATCGGGGCTGTAGGCGCGGCCGCACATGCCGTAGTTGCCGGCGCCATAGCTGCCACCAATCAATACGGTAATCTTGGGTACGTTGGCGCAGGCAACAGCCATCACCATTTTGGCGCCGTGCTTGGCGATGCCTTCGGCTTCGTATTTCTGGCCAACCATAAAGCCGGTGATGTTCTGCAGGAATAGCAGCGGGATATTGCGCTGGCAGCACAGCTCAACAAAGTGCGCGCCTTTCTGGGCCGACTCGCTGAACAGTATGCCGTTGTTGGCAATGATGCCCACCGGGTAGCCGTGTATGTGGGCAAAGCCGGTAACCAGGGTTTGGCCGTAGAAGCGTTTGAATTCGTCGAATTCTGAGCCGTCTACCGTGCGGGCGATCACGTCGCGCACGTCGAATTGTTTGCGCAGATCGGTGCCAACGATGCCGTAGATTTCGCTTGGGTCGTACAGGGGCGCTTTGGGTTTGCGAATCTCTACGTCGACCGGTTTGCGGCGATTGAGGTGGGAAATGCAGCGCCGGGCTATGTCCAGGGCGTGGGCGTCGTTTTCGGCGTAATGGTCGGCAACACCAGAGGTTTTGCAGTGTACGTCTGCACCGCCCAGGTCTTCGGCTGTGACGACTTCGCCGGTGGCGGCTTTAACCAGCGGCGGGCCGGCCAGGAAGATGGTGCCCTGGTTGCGCACGATGATGGACTCGTCGGCCATGGCGGGTACGTAAGCTCCGCCGGCGGTGCACAGGCCCATTACGACGGCGATCTGGGGAATGTCGTCGGCGGACATACGGGCCTGGTTGTAGAAGATGCGGCCAAAGTGGTCACGGTCTGGGAAGACTTCGTCTTGCCTTGGCAGGTTGGCGCCGCCGGAATCGACCAGGTAGATGCAGGGCAGGCGGTTTTCCAGGGCGATTTCCTGGGCGCGTAGGTGTTTTTTGACGGACAGTGGGTAGTAGCTGCCGCCTTTTACGGTGGCGTCGTTGGCGATGATCATACATTCGGTGCCAGAGACGCGGCCTACGCCTGCAATTACGCCGGCTGCGGGTACGTTTTCGCCGTAGACATTGTAGGCCGCAAACTGGCCGATTTCCAGGAAGGCTGAGCCGTCATCCAGGAGGCGGTTGATGCGTTCTCTGGGCAGGAGTTTGCCGCGGGCGATATGGCGCTCCTGGTAAGAGGGGCCGCCACCTTGCTGAATGGTGGATACTTTGTCCCGCAGGTCTGCAACGGCTTCTGCCATGGAGGCCTGGTTGGCCTGAAACTCTTCAGACCTTGGGTTTATTTTGCTTTGGAGTATCGTCATTTTCCTAGCCTCGAGTGTCGGGGCGGCGGGGCTGGCGAGGTGTCTTTCCGGGAACCGCTACGAGCACATCCATGTGCGCTTGGCTGTGGCCATCCTTGGCCACAGACATTCCCGGAAAGACACCCCACCAGCCCCTCGTCATACTTTGGGTGCCGGCCTATTAAAGCCGATGATTTGAAACTACGGCTTAGTTGTTCAGGAACAGTTCCCGACCGATCAGCATGCGGCGGATTTCAGATGTGCCCGCACCGATTTCATACAGCTTGGCATCGCGCAGCAGGCGGCCAGTGGCGTATTCGTTGATGTAACCGTTACCGCCAAGAAGCTGAATGGAGTCCAGGGCCAGTTTGGTGGCCATTTCGGCGGAGTATAGGATCGCGCCAGCAGAGTCTTTGCGGGTGGTTTCACCGCGATCGGCGGATTGGGCCACCATGTAAACGTAGGATTTGGCAGTGTTCATAAAGGTGTACATGTCGGCAACCTTGCCCTGCACCAATTGAAATTCGCCAATCGCTTGTTCAAATTGTTTCCGTTCGCGAATGTAGGGAACCACAATGTCCATGGCTGCCTGCATGATGCCCAGCGGGCCACCGGACAGTACCAGGCGTTCGTAATCGAGGCCGCTCATGAGTACTTTTGCGCCTTTGCCTACATCACCTAGTACGTTTTCTTTGGGTACTTTGCAGTCTTGGAAGACCAGTTCGCAGGTGTTGGAGCCGCGCATGCCGAGTTTGTCGAGTTTCTGGTGTCGGCTAAAGCCTTCGGAGTCGCGGTCTACGATGAAGGCGGTGATGCCTTTGGAGCCGGCTTTTACGTCGGTTTTGGCGTAGATCACGTATACGTTGGCGTCTGGGCCGTTGGTGATCCACATCTTGTTGCCGTTCAGCACGTAGTGGTCGCCGGCGTCTTTGGCGCTCAGTTTCATGGAGATAACGTCGGAGCCGGCGTTGGGCTCAGACATGGCCAAGGCGCCGATATGGTCGCCGCTGACGAGTTTGGGCAGGTATTTCTGCTTTTGTTCTTCGGTGCCGTTGCGGTGAATCTGGTTTACACACAGGTTGGAGTGGGCGCCGTAAGACAGCCCAACAGAGGCGGAGGCGCGGCTGATTTCTTCCATGGCAATTACGTGGGCTATGTAGCCCATGCCTGAACCGCCATAGGCTTCGTCTACGGTAATGCCCAGCAGACCCATATCGCCGAACTTTTTCCACAGGTCGTTGGGGAATTCGTTGTTGCGGTCGATCTCCTCGGCACGGGGTGCGATCTCAGTGGCTGCGAAATTGTTGACCTGCTCGCGCAACATATCGAGGGTTTCGCCAAGGCCGAAATTGAGTTCTGAGTATTGTGATTTCATGCTAATTTGCCTTTTGTTCTGCCAGAGATATGTTTTGAAACCGAGATCGGGCTGCTCGTTGTGTGCTGTTAGTGTTGTTCCGTGACGCTTTCGGTTTCGTCGTTGGCCGGGGACTGTTGTTTTTTCCGTTTCTGCAACTCAGTCAGTGCTTCCCTACACCGGGACTCTGCCGTGTCGATTTCCATTTCTGCCATGGCTATGTCATTTTTTTGCTGTTCCATGTGGGCTCGTTTGTTGCCTAAAATAGTCAGCATCTTCAATAGTTGTTTTTCGTTACCGGTCAGGGTCTCATCCCACAGATCGAAAAGTTCTTTCGTCTCAGCAAGTGAAAAACCCATGCGCTTGCCACGTAGGATCAGCTTCAGGCGCACTTTGTCTTTGGTGCTGAAGATTCGTGTTTGCCCGCGCCGTGCCGGCTTCAGCAGACCTTGGTCTTCGTAAAAGCGGATGCTACGGGTGGTAACATCGAACTCGTTGGAGAGCTCGCTGATACTGAACGTTCTCTTTTCGATCATGGCGATATCCTTTTTGAGTAAGGTTAGATGAAGCTTACGTAAACGTAAAGCTGTTTCCGACGTTAAATCGCTGGTGTTCAGTACCAGAAAATAATTAAGTCAGTCTGTTCGTTAGGTTACGATGGATTGTAGCAGAAGGTGTTTAGAGACTGGATAGCGCCAGGGCGTTGGGGTGGTGACGCCCAGTTGCCCGGCTTGTCCGCAAAATAGCGGGAATGAGCCGGGCAATAAGCAGGATTTTAAGCCAGGTTTTCTCTGAGCTTGCGCTTCAGAAGTTTGCCTGCAGTGTTTTTGGGCAGTTGTTGTTCAAAGAGAATCTGCTTGGGCACCTTGAAACTGGCCAGTCTGGCTCGGGCGTGGCCCATCAGCACTTCTGCATCCTCCGGGTAGCCTTCTTTAACGACCACGACGGCGCAAATTGCCTCGATCCATTTTTCATCCGGTACTCCAATAACCGCAACTTCAGCAACGGATTCGTGTTCGTAAAGTGCTTCTTCCACGTCGCGGCTGGCCACTAGCACGCCGCCGGTGTTCACTACATCTTTGATGCGGTCGACGATGAATATATAACCCTCTTCGTCTTGGTAGCCCAGATCGCCGGAGTGAAACCAGCCATGTTTAAAGGCTTCTTCGGTTGCCTCCGGTTTGGCCCAGTAGCCCACCATCAGCTGCGGCGATTGGTGCACCAGTTCGCCCTGTTCTCCCGGTTTGCAATCTTTGCCGGTAATCGGATCCACAATGCGGGTTCTAACGGTTTGCATGGGGCGGCCAGCCGAAGACGGTCGGTCGGCGTGTTCTTCTGGCAACAGAACGGTTGCCAGCGGTGCGATTTCGCTTTGGCCGTAACAGTTGTATAAGCCAGCGCCCGGTAGTTTCTCTCCAAGCTCTTTCACTACTTGGACGGGCATGATGGATGCGCCGTAGTAGAGTTTATCCATGTGCTGCAGCTTATCTGGATTGAACTCAGGGTGGCGCAATAGCGAGATCCAGACGGTAGGTGGTGCAAAAAAAGCGTTAAGCTGCTCGCTCGCTAGCAGCCCAAGGATAGCGTCTGGTGTTGGTGTGTTGATCATTCGGCTGTAACCGCCGCTCAGTAGCATGGGCATGGTGAACACATGCATTTGTGCCGAGTGATACAACGGCAACGCAGCCAGGGATCGGTCGGCGGGCCGGATCTCCAGATGATATTGGCAGGCGCCATAGTGCGTCATGAGCGAGCGGTGCGTATGCATGGCACCTTTGGGGTCGGAGGTGGTGCCAGAGGTGTAGAGAATCTGTACCACGTCGGTGTCGGCGAGCACCAGCTCGGGTACTGTGTCTTTGCCAGCCTCAAGCGCTAATTGCAGTGCGTCCAGTTTGCTACCGCCGTGAAAACTGCCGTTAATGCCCACCTCGGTTTTGTCTGCAACAGCGTTGATCTGGGGCTGTAGGTCCAGGTCGGCAAATAAAGCTTTGCAGCCAGACTGGTTGAGTACGTAGGTAAGCTCATTTTCAACCAGAGCATAGTTGATGGGCACGTGAATCAGGCCAGCTTTTGCGCAAGCCAGCCAGAGCAGAACGTAGGCATCTGAGTTTTTACCATAGGCACCCACACGGTCGCCTTGTTCCAGCCCCAATTCGATTAATCGATGGGCGAGCCGGTTTGAGGCTGCGTGAATCTCTGAGAACGTCCAGATACGGTCGTCGAACGCCAGCGCAGTGCGGTTTCCGTGGGTGCTCGCGGAACGGGCAATGGCGTCTCCGATGGTGTTGCGCAGAGCCCGATGGATATCCGCCGATACGGAGGAAGAAGCGGATGTACGGGAATTTTTCATGCAGTTACCCCTTAGCTGTTGTTATTTATTGCGTGTCGGCATTAACTCAGAGGAATGGAGTCTCCGTGAATGACCCGTTAGGTCGAAAAAATTGACCCAATTAGACGCCTTTGAGTATTTTACCTGCCAACTACCCTGGCCACTGAGAGGGGGATTTGCCAGTCCAGCGTTTGAATGCCCTGCAAAACGATGCGGTTTCTGAAAAGCCCACCCGCTCACTGATGTCGGCAACGCTGAGATTTTCGGTACTCATCAGCTTGGTTGCATACTCCCGCCGCAAAGACGTTTTGATAGTGCGCAGGGAGGTGCCTTCTTCTTGCAGTTTTCGCCCGATACTTCTGGGTGTCATGTGCAGGTGTTGGGCAATCTGATCCAGGCTTGGCATGTCTTTGAGGCTTTGTTGGGCCAGCAGGGTGCGAACTCGATTGCGCAGGCTGTCGTCATGATCCGGGCGGTGCAGAATATAAGCCGGCGCTTCTTTTAGAAAAACGTCGAGCTCAGCTTCACTGCGGGCAATGGGCAGTTGCAGGTATCGTTCGTGCAAATAAAACCCACACACAGATTGATCAAACTGCAACTCGCTGGGGTACATGGCCCGGTATTCTGCAACATGGGGCGGTGATGGGTAGCTGAACTGGGTTGTGGCAAACGGAATTTGCTGATCCACCAGCCAGCACGCGAATCTTTGCCACATAAGCGTCAAGAACTCCTGCAGCAGGTGGTCTGTATCCTGGCTGGCATCTTCAAGGCTCAGGCAGAAAAACACCAATTTGTTGCGATTACTTTGGCCCAGGCCGATCTCGATGTTGTCACAGGCTATGTTGAAAAAACGCGCGCTTTTTCGCAGCACAGCACCAAGCGTGGCAGAGTCAAGACAATAGTCGGTCATCAACGCAAACGTACCGTTTTTACAGCGGCGGGTAGACAGCCCCATAAACTCGTCTCGGGTTGCTCGCCATACACTCTTGATAAGCCGGGTAAGTTGCTCTTCGGTGATCAGTTGATCAGGCTTGTTAAGCCAGGCTGTTGGTATGCTCGCGCTTTCCAAAAGTGCTTCAGGTTGAACCCCGTGTCGCTCTGCCCCTCTAATAGTGGCCTGCAGATAATGGTTTGCAATATGGGGTTTGAGCTGGGAGTTGGGCATGTCTATGGTGATTCGGTTGCGTAATGAGTCAATTTTTTCGGCTTATACGGCCATTCTCGGTGCACAGGATAACCCTTTAAATGGTCGCCTGCTGATTAATCAGGTTAACAATGGGGTTGTGTATGTCGGAACACGAAGAAGATAGTGAGCTCTTTCATTCTATGATCAACCGGGTACTCGACAAAGAAGTCGCACCCTTTTACGACCAATGGGAAGAGCAATTCGCCATTCCGCGTAACCTATGGAATACCCTGGGGCAGGCTGGCATGCTGGGTATCGACATGCCCGAGGAGTATGGCGGCGCGCAGGCGAGTTTTGAAATCTCGCAGTTGGCCATTGAGGAAATGGCCCGCAAAGGTTTCGCTGGCCTGGCTGGCGGCTATAACATTCACGCCAACATTGTGATGCCTTATATTCTGCACCTCGGTACGGATGCTCAAAAGCAACGGTATCTGCCAGGCATGATTAGCGGCGATGTGCTTAGTGCAATTGCAATGACCGAGCCGGGTGCCGGTAGCGATCTGGCCGCTATGCGCACTACAGCACAGCGCACCGATGAAGGCTATGTAATTAACGGTGCCAAGGTGTTTATTACAAACGGTTTGCAGGCTGAATTGGTGATTGTGTGTGCTAAAACCAACCCTGCGGCAGGTTCTAAGGGCGTATCTTTGTTTTTGGTAGATACCAATTTGCCGGGCTTCTCCCGGGGCAAGGGTATTCGTAAAATTGGTCAGCACGCCAGTGATACTGCCGAATTGTTCTTTTCAGACCTTGTGGTTCCACACGATGCGCTGCTAGGTGAAGAGGGCAAAGGGTTTGCCTATCTGATGCAGGAGTTGCCACGTGAGCGCTTGGGTGTTGGTGCGCAAGCGGTAGGGGCAACAGAAGGCGTGCTGTCGATTACCTTGGAATACGTGCAGCAACGCCAGGCGTTTGGTCAGCGAGTGGCGGATTTCCAGAATACCCGGTTTAAGCTTGCAGAGGCCCGGGCAAGGCTGGAGATGGCAAAAGCCTACCTGAAACAGTGCATTGCGAATTACCACAAGGGCGAAATGGGCCCAACAGAAGCGGCCATTCTGAAATTGATGCTCACTGAAATGCAGTGCGATATAGCTAACGACTGCCTGCAGCTCTTTGGTGGTTACGGGTATACCCTGGAGTATCCTGTATCGCGATTCTTTGTAGATGCCCGGGTGCAGACCATTTATGCCGGGACATCTGAAATCATGAAAGAAGTCATTGCTCGCTCCATGCTGGGTAAATAGATTACCGAGTTTCCAGATTCATACTGAACTGAACATTAAAGGGAAAAAACCATGAAATTAACCGATGTTGTGATTCTTGACGGCGCACGTACTGCCATTGGCGGCTTCGGCGGCAGCCTGAGCTCGCTAAGCCCGGCTGACCTGGGCACCTGTGCCGCAAAAGAAGCCATCACGCGCTCGGGCGTGTCGGCTGAAGACATCGACCACTCTGTGTTTGGCCACATTATTCCAACCGGCCCGGCAGATGCCTACGTGGCTCGCCACATTGGCCTGAACTCTGGCCTGCAGAAAGGCTCTGCGGCGTTTAACGTGAACCGTTTGTGCGGTTCTGGTGTGCAGTCGGTTATCAGTGCTGCGCAAATGATTGTCATGGGCGACAGCCAAATTGCTCTGGCCGGTGGTGCCGAGAGCATGAGCCAGGGCGCCTATGTGCTGCCCAACGTTCGCAAGGGCCTGCGGATGGGTGATGGCAAAATGATTGATATGACCATGGGCACCCTCAGCGATCCATTTGGCAGTGGCCACATGGGTATGACAGCTGAGCGGATTGCGGAAAAGTACGGCCTTACCCGCGAAGACCTGGATGCGTTCTCTGCAGAAAGTCATCGTCGTGCCAGCCAAGCCATCGAAAGTGGCTATTTTAAAGAGCAGATTGTGCCGGTAACGGTAAAACAGGGCCGCAAGGAGTTCACTTTCGATCAGGATGAGCATGTGCGCGCTGGCACCACTGCGGAAAGCCTTGCAGGCTTGAAGCCGGCCTTTACCAAGGATGGCATAGTCACACCCGGCAACGCCTCCGGCATTAACGATGGTGCGGCAGCCATGGTGCTCACCAGCGCCGAAGAAGCCGAAAAGCGCGGCCTTAAAGCGCGCGCAAGAATTGTCGGCTATGCCTTTGCAGGGGTAGATCCGAGTGTGATGGGCTTGGGCCCGATTCCGGCGGTGCGCCGGGTGCTGGAGCAGACTGGCCTGAATGTGACAGATCTGGATGTGATCGAATCCAACGAGGCCTTTGCGGCTCAGGCGTTGGCTGTCAGCAAGGAGCTTGGCCTGCCTGCCGACAAAGTGAACCCGAACGGCGGTGCAGTGGCGATGGGCCACCCGGTAGGCGCGACGGGCTCTATCCTGATTATTAAAGCCCTAGCTGAGCTTGAACGTACAGGCGGGCGCTATGGCCTGATTACTATGTGCATTGGCGGCGGCCAGGGCATTGCGTTGATTGTTGAGAGCATCCGCTAAGCTGACATGTAGATTTCTTTTTAGGGCTGAATTGGATAAAGTTGACGTTAACGTAAAGATTTTTCTATTTCCAATTCAGTCAACAACATTTGATGCGAAGGGAGAAAACGATGGAATTCAATAATGTCCCCGCCATTGTTACAGGTGGTGCATCCGGGCTTGGCGAAGGCGCAGCCCGGGCACTGGCCGCAGCCGGCTGTAAAGTCGCCATCCTTGATCTGCAAAAAGAGCAGGGCGAGAAGGTCGCTGCAGAGATTGGCGGCATCTTCGTACATTGCGATGTGAGCTCATCCGAAAGCGCCGAAGCAGCGTTGGCCACCGCTCGTGAAGCCCATGGTTTTTGCGGAGTTGCCGTTAGCTGTGCCGGTATTGGCCCGGCGGCCAAGATTCTGGGCCGCGACGGTGTTATGCCACTGGAAAGTTTCAGCAAGGTGATACAGGTGAACCTGATCGGAACCTTCAATATTCTAAGGCTTGCAGCTGCCGATATGGCGCAACGTGAACCCAATGCCGACGGCGAGCGTGGTGTCATTATCAACACCGCTTCGGTAGCCGCATACGAGGGTCAAATTGGGCAGGCAGCGTACAGCGCATCCAAAGGCGGCGTGGTTGCTCTGACCATTCAGTCGGCTCGGGAATTGGCCCGTGAAGGCATTCGCGTGAACACCATCGCACCTGGGCTGTTTATGACGCCAATGATGTCTGGCATGCCGCAAGAAGTGCAGGACAGCTTGGCTGCCACGCTGCCGTTCCCCAAACGCCTGGGTAAGCCCGAGGAGTTTGGCATGATGGTAGATCAAATGGTTCGCAACCCGGTTCTGAACGGCGAAACGATACGGCTCGACAGTGCCTTGCGTATGGCGCCCAAGTGAATTCAATTGTAGGTAGGAGATAGCAATGGAGAGCGCAATGACCAATTCAGTGGATCAAGAAGAGCTCGCACTGTTCCGGGCGTCTGTCATCAAGGCTCTGGAAACGGAAGTTGCGCCGCATTACGAGGCCTGGGAGAAGTCCGGGGTTGTACCCCGTGAGCTTTGGAACACGCTCGGCGATGCCGGCATGCTATGTGTGGATATTCCTGAAGATTGCGGTGGGTGTGAGGCGCCGTTCCAGTACTCTGTGGTTGTCGGTGAAGAGCTGGCTCGCATGGGGTTTGGTGCCCTTTCAACCAACGTAATGGTGCATTCGGACATCGTGGCTCCCTACATAAGTCACTTGGGTAATGAGGCTCAGAAGCAGCAGTGGCTGCCCAAAATGGTGTCGGGTGAAGTAGTTGGCGCTATCGCCATGACCGAACCGGGCGCCGGCAGTGACTTGCAGGCCATGCGCACCAGTGCGGTGCGAGACGGCGACCACTATATTCTGAACGGCTCAAAAACCTTCATCACCAACGGCCAACATGCCGGTATGGTGATTGTTGCGGCAAAAACCGATCCCTCGGCTGGCGCCAAAGGCATCAGTCTGTTTTTGGTGGATACCACCTTGCCGGGTTATAGCAAAGGGCGGAATCTCGATAAGATAGGCCAGCACAGCGGCGATACCTCCGAGCTGTTCTTTTCAGATATGCGTGTACCGGCAACTGCGCTGGTGGGCGAGGAAGGAAAAGGCTTTGCTTACCTAATGCAGGAGTTGCCACGTGAGCGGCTGGTTATCGGCGCCTTGGGCGTGGCAGCGGCCAGAGGCGCACTGGATCTGACCATAGCCTACACCCACGAGAGAGAGCTGTTTGGCCAGAAGCTGGCGCAGATTCAGAACACCCGTTTCGAAATTGCCCGTATGGAAACCGAGTACCAGGTTAACAGGGCATTCGTGTCCCAGTGCATAAGCCAGTATGAAACCGGTGAACTGGATGCTCCTACGGCATCCATGGCCAAGTACAGTGCCACCGAAATGCAGTGCCGAGTGGCAGATGGCTGTTTGCAGCTATTTGGCGGTTATGGCTACACCACGGAATACCCCATTTCCCGCGCGTTTACGGATGCTCGTGTTCAGCGCATTTATGGCGGCACGTCGGAAGTCATGAAAGAAATCATTGCCCGCTCTGTTCTGGGTAGAGTTTGAAATCAGTGAGGTTTGATATGAGCGATAACAGCGTTGTGATTGCGGGTTCTGCCCGCACCCCCATGGGCAGCATGATGGGTTCCCTGAGTTCAGTGCGCTCTCCGGATTTGGGTGCCGCGTCCATCAAAGCCGCTATTGAGCGCAGCGGTTTGAAGCCCGTGGACATTCAGGAAGTGATCATGGGCTGTGTGTTGCCCGCAGGACTTGGCCAAGCGCCAGCCCGCCAAGCCTCCCGAGCTTCTGGTATTCCCGACAGCTCAGGCTGCACCACTGTGAACAAGATGTGTGGTTCTGGCATGCAAGCTGTGATCATGGCTCACGACCAGATTAAGGCAGGCACCAACAACATCATGATTGCCGGCGGCATGGAAAACATGAGCCAGGCGCCTTACCTGTTGCCTAAAGCTCGCGGCGGCATGCGCATGGGCCACGGTCAGGTGATGGACAGCATGTTCCTCGACGGCCTGGAGGATGCCTACGAAGGCGGCCTTATGGGTGTGTTTGCTCAGCGCACGGCCGATAAGTACAAGGTTACCAGACAAGCGATGGACGAGTTCGCCATCGGCTCACTGAATAAAGCGCAGGCGGCGATAGAGAACGGTTGGTTTGAGCCCGAAATTGCGGCAGTGACTGTTCCCGGCCGTGGTGGTGAAACCCAGGTGAGTACGGACGAACAGCCAGGCAATGCCAAACCGGAGAAAATTCCCACGCTTAAGCCTGCGTTTGCGAAAGATGGCACGGTAACGGCCGCTAACGCTAGCTCCATAAGCGATGGCGCGTCTGCACTGGTGTTGGTTTCAGCGGCTGAAGCTGAAGCCCGTGGTTTAGCGCCGCAGGCCCGTATTGTGGCCCATGCGACCTACGCCGGGCTACCAGCCGACTTCTCTGAGGCGCCCATAAGTGCCATCGGGAAAGTGCTGGAGAAGGCCGGCTGGAGCAAGGACGACGTGGATCTGTTCGAGATCAACGAAGCCTTTGCGGTTGTCAGCCTGCTGGCCATCAATGAGCTGAAGCTGCCCGCAGATAAGGTCAACGTGTATGGCGGTGCCTGTGCTCTGGGTCATCCGATTGGCTCATCAGGCTCTCGGATACTGGTCACACTTATCAACGCTCTGAAACAAAAAGGGTTGAAGCGAGGCGTGGCTTCTCTGTGTATTGGTGGTGGCGAGGCGACAGCGGTCGCTATCGAACTTATCTGATACAGATGAGCGTCGGCCTTAGCCTTTCTGGCTATTGAGCCGGCGCATCGACCAGAGCCCCAGAATTGGGCCGGGTAACAACCAGAGTGTTACCCATACGCCCTGAGTCTCCCAGAGATTACTGGTAATCCAGATGGCCGGTATGGTCAGCGCAAAACCTATAGCATTCATTACTGCCAGTGACGCACCTACGAATTCCCTGGGCGCGGTGGCCGCCGCCAGTGCAGAAAACTGGGGGGAATCGGCAATCACCGTAACCCCCCAGAGCATTAGCAGTACCAGTAGAGCGCCCGGTGGTGCCCAAACAAGAACAGGGTAGGCCAGGCAGATTGCCCCCGAAATGGCCAGCGCCTGATTCGCGACCCGTTGGCTACCAAACCGTCGGCTGAGCCTGCCACCACCTACACAACCGACAAATCCCACACCAATCACCATGAATGAAAGCAGAGGAATCAGCGCCGGTTCGGCTTGCATGCGCAGCACTTCCCGTGTGATCAATAGTGGGGTTAGTGTCCAGAAGGCATAAAGCTCCCAGCAGTGGCCGAAGTAGCCGCCTGCTACAGCACGGAATCTGGGCGATTTGAGCCCGGAAAGCCCTCTACGCAACCGGGTTCTTGCAGCGGTCAGTGGCAGGTGAGGGCCATCCCCCAAAAGCAGAATCATCAGGCCACCCAAAAGAGCCAGCGCCGAAGAACCCAGTAACGGCCACTGCCAGGGCAGCCCCGGTGTTACTCCGCGCAGCAAGTGAGGCATAGCGGTGCCAAGGGTGAGCATGGCAACCAACCAAGCCAGTGCGGCCCCTGTATGTTTGGGCGTCCAGCCAATGACCAGCTTCATGCCCAGAGGGTAAATGCCGGCTAAACAAAGGCCGGTCAGAAAGCGCATAGCCAGATCAAACGGCGGGGATGCTGCGGTGAGTACGAAGCCGGCGTTCATCAGTGCGCCAAACAAGCTGGAGCAGACAAAAATATAACTGGCCCGGTACCGGTCGGCCAGGCCTGTAACGGCAATGCCTAAGGTGCCAATGATGAAGCCTGCCTGCACAGAGAGTGTCAGGCTTCCCACATCTGATTCGGATAGCCCCAGTTCGCGGGAAAGGGATATCCAGACACCGTTGATGCTGA
Source organism: Marinobacter sp. (assembly GCF_052094685.1). GTDB lineage: Bacteria > Pseudomonadota > Gammaproteobacteria > Pseudomonadales > Oleiphilaceae > Marinobacter. The sequence continues at coordinate 25,288 of NZ_JBQDKB010000019.1, read as the reverse complement.
ACCAGAGAGAGGTTCCACAAAGCTGCGCCAAGACAATGACAAACAGAGGATAACGCTGCAAAGTGTTGCGGAGCATCACGGATTTTACCTGTTGTCGTGTTGGCCTGTCAGGCTGTGTGGCTTACTGCAGGCGCTATGGCTGGAGTGGTCAATATGACCTCCGCTACAGTGTGCAGCTTTTCCAGCTGTGATTGAAGCATGGCCACCGAACGAGCGCCGTGAATCGTCAAGGCGATATCCAGCGCCTCGTCTGTTCCTTCCAAAACATTTTCTACTGCCATTTTTGCAATCCGAAAGCCGCGGATACGTATCACTTGGCACAGGCGTTCGAGGGCAGCCGATTCATGGCTCATACGGCAAGTAAGGGTATAACTTGGTGTTTTGTGGGGGTGGCTTTCAGTGTTCATGCAACCTTCTCCTTTTTGTCTGTTGAAGCGCGACGGGTTTCGTCAACCATGTCTGCGTTACTTCCACCAGGCTTAACAATTGGCCAAACGTTTTCTTCCCGAGCGATGGCTACGTGCAACAGCATGGGGCCGTTGTAGGCCAGTATAGTTTCAATGCCCCGGCGAACCTGGTCCGTGCGCTCAATTTTTAGGGCCGGAATGTCGAACGCCCGGGCCACGGCGACAAAATCCGGGTTGTCGTTCAGATCAATCTGGCTTTCCCGGTTGTTGTAAAATAGCTCCTGTTGCTGGCGCACCATACCCAGGCATTGGTTGTCCATGATGATCAGCTTCACGGGTAAGTTATAGCGGCGAATGGTGGCCAGCTCCTGTGCGTTCATCATGAAGGAGCCGTCGCCAGCAACATTGATAATCGTGCTTTGGCGGTTGGCAAACTGAGCGCCAATCGCTGCTGGCAAACCAAAGCCCATGGTGCCGAGGCCGCCGCTGGTGAGGTGATGGCGGGGACGATCAAACTGGTAATGTTGAGCCACCCACATCTGATGCTGGCCAACGTCACAGGCGATAACCGTGTCTTCTGGAGTAACGCGGGATAGCTGGCGGATGAACGCCGGGCCGGTAATGGGTGCTAGTGGCTCTTCATTATCTGCTGCAGGGAACCCACCGGTTGTGCGCCAGGTTTGGCACTGCTTCTGCCACTCACTGATTGCCAAAGGCGCTTCCTGAAGCGCGTCACTCAAGCCGCTTAGAATGACGTTTAAATCACCGCGCAACGCGAGATCGGCATTGCGCAGTTTGTTGAATTCTGCAGCATCTGCATCAATATGGATGGTTCGGGCATTGGGCGCAAAGCCGTCCAGCTTGCCGGTTGCTCTGTCGTCCAAACGTGCGCCTATAACCAAAAGAAGGTCGCATTCGTCAACCGCCCGGTTGGCGGCTCGGGAACCGTGCATGCCCAGCATGCCGAGGTTGTTAGCACTGTGTTTGCCAGCGTTCCCGATTCCCTTGAGGGTGACTACCGCAGGCAGGGCTGAGCACGCGGCAAACTCACGAAAGTTCTCTTCCGCATGGGCCAGGCTGATGCCACCGCCACTGTAAAGCAGCGGTTTACGGGCTGTGCGCAACATGGCTAGCGCGTCTGACAGATTGGGGCAGGAGTGGTCCTGCGGCGCCGATTGGCGAATGGGTGCGGGTGTGGTATCTAACAGCAATACATCCTTGGGGATATCAATCCACACCGGCCCGGGCCGGCCGCTTTGAGCCAGTGCCATGGCTTCTTCCAGGATAGCAGGCAGTTCGTCTGCACTCTCAATCAGGTAGCTGTGCTTTACGATTCCCAGGGTCATGCCAAGAACATCGGTTTCCTGAAAGGCATCGGTGCCAATCAGCCCGGAGGGAACCTGACCGGTAATGACCAACATGGGGATGGAATCCCTGTGTGCATTGGCAACTCCGGTAATCAAATTGGTGGCGCCTGGGCCGGAGGTGGCAATGCAAACGCCCAGCATGCCACTGGCCCTCGCGTAGCCGTCTGCGGCCAGTGCACAGGCTTGTTCGTGGCGGCACAACACATGCTCCACACGCACATCATCCACCAGGGCATCGTATAGCGGCATGATGCAGCCACCCGGGTAACCAAAAACCGTTTGGATATTGTGGCGGTGAAACGTGTCAAGAATGTGCTGTGCGCCGTTCATTGTCGTATTTCCTGTTTTTTTCTTCCGCAAAAAAGAAACCCCCGGGACCTTGCGGTGCCGGGGGTTTCTGGTGTTTTTGTCAGGTTTGTCTCTATCTCACCTGCTATCCACGCAAAAGCCCCCGGACGGTACCACGACCACCAGAATTAGCTTTGCTAGGACGACAACTTGGTTGAGATTCATAAAACGGACAATCTGCTCTGAATTCGTAAAAGGATTCTGTGTAGAATCTACCCCACGCTTTAAACCAGTTGCAACTGTTTCGACGAAGTTTTTTCTGGCAGCGTCGTTTTTAGGGTTGTCATCCACCTAGTTCAAGCCGTGTAGGTACTTAATGAGCAAAGTAAAATGGAGTTCGCTGGGTCTGTCGGTGATCGTTGTGATTGTTCTGGTAATTTGGATGGCGATGGGCGATATCAAGGTCGCTAGCACCGAGCCACCCGCACAGCAGAGCGCGGCACCACAAGAGCCAACACGAGTTCAGGTTACCATCCTAAATACACAGCTATATGAGCCGGGCCTTTTGCTCCAAGGCCAGCTGGAACCATGGAGTGCTGTAACCGTAAGCGCTAGGGTTGCGGGTACGGTTGAAGCGGTTAAGGCAAATCTCGGCGACTCGGTAAAAAGCGGAGATGTGCTTTTAACTTTGTCTGAAGATGGGCGCGGTGCCGGAGTCAAACGCTGGGAGGCAAGGGTTAAAAAGCTTGAGGCTGATTTGGCGGGCGCCCGTAAACTGCGATCTAAAAATCTGGCGTCTCAGTCAGAAATTCTTAGCATCGACAGTGATCTTGCAGCCGCTCGGGCGGAGTTGAAGGGTGCTCAGCTAGCGGTTTCACACCTCAGGCCAGAGGCGCCGATTGATGGTGTGATCAACAACAAAAGCGTTGAAACGGGAAGTTTGGTGCAAGTGGGATCTGCTTTGTATGAGGTGGTGCGCACAGATAGGCTTAAAGCCACAGGGCAGGTGCCCCAGCAATCCGTTGCACAGGTTTCGCCCGGGCAAACGGTGCGGGTACAACCGTTAGACGGACAGGCTCTGAATGGCGTTGTCACCTTTGTGGCCAGTGCCGCGAGTGCGGAAACCCGGAGTTTTGCAGTGGAAATTGCCGTTGAAAATCCGGAGCAAAAACGTGTGGCTGGCGGCAGCGCGAACCTGCGCGTTGCTCTACCTGAAGTTAAAGCGGCATTTATCTCCCCGGCATATCTGATCCTGGGAGACGATGGGCGCCCAGGTGTGAAGTATGTTGACGAGCAAAATCTGGTGGTGTTCCGATCGGTTGAATTGCTGAGTGTCTCTACCAAAGGCGCCTGGGTAAAAGGGTTGCCAGATGAGATACAGCTGATTACTCGCGGTGGTGGGTTTGTGAATGAAGGCCAGAAAGTTGAGCCGGTTGATGCCGCCGACGAGCGAGGCTGAACAGAATGCGCGCACTTATTTTTGCTGCCATAGATCGTAGCCGCACCACACTGCTAACCCTGATATTTCTGACTCTGGGCGGCATAGCGGCGTTTCAGGCTATACCCAGGGAAGCAAATCCCGACATCACCATCCCAATGATTTATGTCTCCATGAGCCTGGAGGGTATTAGCCCGGAAGATGCTGAGCGGCTGCTGGTGCGCCCGATGGAACAGGAGCTGCGTTCGCTGGAAGGCATCAAAGAAATGCGTGGCAACGCCTCCGAAGGGCATGCTTCGGTGATGCTTGAGTTTGATGCTGGGTTTGATCCGGATACCGCCCTGCAGGATGTCCGGGAAAAGGTGGATACCGCACGCAATAAACTTCCCCGAGAAGCAGACGAGCCAAGGGTGAACGAAATCAACGTTTCGTTGTTCCCGGTGTTGTCCATAGGCTTGTCTGGACAATTGTCCGAGCGCGAACTGATCACCATTGCCCGAGGGCTGCAGGATGCCATCGAAGCGGTTCCCGACGTTCTGGAAGTTGAAATTGGCGGCGACAGGGAAGACCTTCTTGAAATTGTAGTAGACCCACAGGTGCTGGAAAGCTACGGCATAGACTTCGACCAGCTCAGCTCCTTGGTCAGCCGCAATAACCAGCTAGTAGCCGCCGGCTCTCTGGATACCGGCAACGGCCGCATGACCCTGAAAGTGCCCGGTGTTATCGAGAACATTGAAGATGTTATGTCCATGCCGATCAAGGTGGATGGCGACACGGTGGTGACCTTTGGCGACGTTGCCATGCTGCAGCGCACGTTCAAAGACCCAAGGGGGTTCGCCCGCATTAACGGCGAAACGGCGGTGGTATTGGAGGTATCCAAACGCACGGGCGCTAACATTATTGAAACCGTGGGGCAGGTGCGCGAGCTGATCGCCCAGGCGCAACCGCAATTGCCAGATGCCCTAGAAGTCCGTTACATCATGGATCAGTCCGACGAAGTCCAAGACATACTGAGCGACCTGCTCAATAACGTATTAACCGCCATTGTGCTGGTTCTTATCGTTATCATCGCCGCCATGGGGTTGCGCTCGGCTTTGTTGGTAGGGCTGACGATTCCCGGAGCGTTTCTTGCGGGCATTCTGGTGATCTGGTTGATGGGCTTTACCCTCAACATTGTTGTGTTGTTCAGCCTGATACTGGTAGCAGGCATGTTGGTAGACGGTGCCATTGTGGTGTCTGAGCTGGCAGACCGAAACCTGTCTGAAGGGCAAACAGTAAAAGGGGCCTGGGCAGAAGCAGCAAGCCGTATGGCCTGGCCAATCATTGCCTCTACCGCAACCACACTGGCGGTGTTTGTGCCCCTGCTGTTTTGGCCCGGAGTGGTGGGTGAGTTCATGAAGTTTCTGCCGATTACGGTGATTATCTGCTTGGTTGCCTCCCTGGCAATGGCGCTTGTGTTTCTGCCGGTGTTGGGCGGTGTGAGTGGGGGCCGTAGAGCCCGCTCTGCCAATGAAAGCGGGCGAATGATGCAGCGTTATCGTGGCCTGCTTTCCAGCCTGCTGTCTTATCCCGGTTTTACCCTGCTAGGCGTGCTGGCGCTGGTTTTGGTGGTCTATGTCGCCTATGGCAAGTTCAATTATGGCATTGAGTTTTTCCCAAGCGTGGAGCCGGATTCGGCCCAAGTGCAGATTCGCGCACGGGGAGACCTGTCGGTACTGGAGCGCGATGCCATCGTGCAGCAAGTAGAGGGCCGTTTGCAGGGAATGCCTGAAGTAAAAGCCCTGTATGCGCGTTCCATGCTAAGCACCAATACACAGCTGGCGCCAGATGTGATCGGCGTGCTTCAGTTCCAGTTTACCGACTGGTTTACCCGCCGCCCGGCTAGCGCCATTCTTGATGATTTTCTGGCTCGCACTGATGACATTCCGGGCATTGAACTGGAGTTTCGAAAGCAGGAAAACGGCCCGGCGGGAGGCAAACCCATTGAGCTGCAGGTCAGTAGTCTTGATAGCAGTAAGCTTAGTGGGTTTGTGGACCAGATTGAAAACCAAATGCGCGCCCAGGGCGGCTTTGTGGATATTGAAGACGACCGCAGCCTGCCGGGAATCGAGTGGCGGCTGGAAGTAGATCGAGAAGCCGCCGCCCGTTTCGGCACGGATGTGCTCAGCATTGGCAGTGCCGTTCGCCTCGTGACCAACGGCCTGGTTCTGGCAACGTATCGTCCAGAAGATGTGCGCGATGAAGTGGACATTGCCGTGCGGGTGCCAAACAACTGGCGAGAGCTGGATCAGCTGCAACGCCAAACCATTAACACGGCCCGCGGGCAGGTTCCGCTGTCGCAGTTTGTGGATCTGCAGCCGGGGGAGAAAACCGGCAGCATTGTTCGGGTGGACGGCCACAGAACCGTAACCATCAAATCTGATATACAGCCGGGCGAGCGAGTAGATGCGCTGCTGAAAGCCCTTCAGGCAGAACTTCCAGAGGTGCCAGAGGGCGTGTCGGTTAAGTTTGCCGGCGAAAATGAAGACCAACAGCAGGCCTCCACGTTTCTTGCTACCGCGTTTCTAGTGGCTCTTGGCATGATGCTGATTATTCTGGTGACCCAATTCAACTCGCTGTATCAGAGTTTTCTGATTCTATCGGCGATTGTTCTGTCCACGGCGGGGGTTCTTCTGGGGTTGTTACTGAACGGGCAATCGTTCGGAATCGTGATGGTGGGCATGGGCATTATTGCGCTGGCGGGCATTGTGGTGAACAACAACATCATTTTGATTGATACCTACAATCAGATGAAGAAAGACGGAATGGCGGCTTATGAGGCGGCGCTGGAAACCAGTTGCCTGCGTTTGCGACCGGTGCTGCTGACCGCCGTGACCACCGTGTTGGGGCTGATGCCGATGGTGTTGGGGGTTAACGTGAATCTCCTAACCCCATCCCTCGGGTTGGGCGCGCCATCAACTCAGTGGTGGGAACAGTTGTCCAGTGCCATTGCGGGAGGTCTTGCGTTTGCCACTGTGCTGACACTCTTGCTGACACCCGCGATGTTGGTGCTCGGCGATAAAGTCAGTCAGAAGCTGAGAGCTGCCAAACAGCGCCTGAGCCGAAGTTAAAGCTCAGGCACAGAGTAAACCGGAAATGGTAAGTTGGGGTGCTAAGCCCTATCGCAGAGCAACGGCCAGGGATTGTCTGCCTCAAGAGCGTAGGCAATCTCCAGCAGCGTGCGCTCGTCGCCATGGCGACCCATGATCTGCACTGAAACGGGGAGGTTCTCCGGCGTCTGAGCCATGGGCAACGACAGCGCGGGCGCACCGGTCACGTTGGCCAGAGGCGTAAAATTCGCATACCGAGTGAGACGATCAAATAACATCTCAAACGGCACCTCGGGGCTGAGATGCCCAAGCTTTGGGGTGGTATGCCCCAGTACCGGTGTTAGTACCGCATCGAAGCCTGTCATTGCCTTGGCATAGTCGAACCTGGCGCGACGCAGGCGCCACAAAATCGCCGGCAGTCGCCAGGCCCCACGCAGGAACATCCGGCTCATGCCTTCGGTAAGACCATCGACCCGCCGTTTATCAAAATCTGGATGAGTCATCTTGTGGCCGTTGAGCTTCATGCCAAAGGCCAGCAATCCCCAATACATAGCAAAATCATCAGGAAACGAAGACTTCACCGGTATGGGGACAGGTTCTATACGGTGCCCTTGTGCCTCAAGCAGCCGCGCAGTGGCTTCGACGGTTTCCCGGGTAACGTTATCCGTTGCGTGGCCGTTGATGGAGTCTATCACTATGCCAATTTTCAGTGGTCGGCTCGAAGGGCCTTCCACTTTACCCATCGCCTGCATTTTAGGGTTGCGGAAATACTGCTCGGCCTGGTGGAAAAAGTTGGCGGTATCTCGCACCGAACGGGTTACTACACCGTCACTCACAATATTGATGGGTAGGGATTTGGCGGCATCGTTGTCGATAACACGACCACGGGTGGGTTTAAGCCCCACAAGCCCGCAGCAGGCCGCTGGGATGCGTATGGAGCCGCCACCGTCGTTGGCGTGGGCAATGGGCACTGCGCCACTGGCAACCAGTGCGGCTGAACCGCCAGAAGAGGCGCCAGTGGAATAGGCCAGGTTCCACGGGTTGCGGCTGGGTGCATCATGGAGTGGCTCGGTGCTGGCATTAAACCCGAATTCGGGGAGTGTGCTTTTGCCAAGGCAGAGAAAGCCCTGGGCCAGCATTTGCTGTGCGAAGAGGCTGGTCTTGTTTACAGGATGGCCGGCAGGCACGGCGGCTGAGCCATGGCGGGTAGCCATTCCGGCCACGTCTGTGTTGTCTTTGATAAAGGTAGGCACACCGGCAAAAAAAGGAGCATCCTCTAGGCTCTTTTCTTTGTCTAGCTTGGCCGCTGCCGTCAACATCTGATCATAACGCTCGGCGATCACACCATGGACCAGAGGTTCTGCCTTGTTCAGCCGATTAATAGCGGCCTGGGTCAGTTCGGCAACCGATACGTCTTTGCGGCGAATACGATCTGCCAATGCGGTGGCATCATCATTGCCCAAGGCGTCATTAGTGAAGGCATTGGCGGTTTGCGGGGAATCAGCGGCTGACATCCGGGAAGTACTCCGTCATTATTTTCAGCGGCTCTTTTGATGGGAGCTGCTTTGTTGGCAGCTACTCTACTCGAACGCAAAACGGGGTGACATGTCATTTCAGGTATGAGTTCACACGCCCGATATGTTAACCAGGCGTGCACGGGGAGAGGGGGTCAGGCGCTGTTTTTGCGGGATTCTTTGATTATATCGTAAGCGTGGGTAATTTCCTGTGTACGCTCTTCTGCCATTTCGCGCATGCTTTCAGGAAGGCCGCGCCCTGCAAGTTTATCCGGGTGATTCTCGCTCATTAACTTGCGATACACCTTTTTGAGCTCGGCATCACTAATTGAGGGCGAAACTCCCAGAACCTTGTAAGCATCGTCGTTTTGTTGAGCGGTAGATCGCTGGCTGCCGGATTGGCCCGCATGCGCGCCTCTCAGCATGGCCTCCAGTTGGTCAACCTGGCTTTCAGGTAGGCCTAAACGGCGGGCAATGCGCATCAGCATTTCCCGTTCTGCCGGATGTACTACACCATCCGCTGCAACCGCAGAAAACTGCACTTGAAGAAACATTTGCAGGAACGCCGGCTGCCGCCCACTGATCCGCAGGAAATGATCCAGCTCTGCATCCAGGTCGAAGCCAGGCTCTTTGCCGCGGCTGAATGCAGCCTTGGCTGTCGCTCTTTGCGCGTCGTTCAAACGAAAGCGCACAAACATGGCCTCGGCCATCTCTATTTCGTCTTTTGAGACCACGCCATCGGCTTTGCACAGTGCGCCCATAACTGCAAAAACAGAGTCAACAAAGCCTGACTGAATGTTATGGAGTTTGCCTATCAAACGGCTTTTAGCGCGGTTAAGCAAAAATGCGCCAATGGCTGCCCCGATAAGAAAGCCGGGGAACTTGCCAAAGGCGTAACCAATCAAACCACCAATGATTATTGCAAACAGCATTAAAACGTCCTTACCGGAGAATGAATCAGACCACAGAATATACGTGTTTTTTAGTGGATCTTCATGAACAGGCTTTCATTAGGTTCATTTGCTTTATTCTGAGTGCGTGAGCTGCCATATTTTTCATGTTAACAGTGCAAGTTATGACTCTTGATTTGTTTGCTAGCCAACCGGTTGAAATGAATACTGAGACTGTCTCGGAGAATGAGCGCGACTTCTCTCAGCCGATTGTATCTGTGTCTCTTGGGTTGCCTCAGGTGTTCCAATTTTGCGGACTAACACGGGGCGAGCGGCCTTTAAACCTCCCACTGGGTCATGGCGATGTGGCCGTCTGGGGCGGGCCTTCACGATTACGCTACCATGGTGTGCTCACGCTCAAGGCTGGAACGCACCCGCTGACGGGCCCTTGTCGATACAACCTGACCTTTCGTTGCGCTCGATCGCGCAGCTAGTCGCTCTTACGCCAGCACCCGCATTTTGATAGAATTCGCGCCCTTTATTTTGCCGCGATTTTTTTCTGGCAGCCCTATTTTTATTAAACAGTGTAGCCACCTGGATACCTAAGACTATGGTAAATACTTTGAAAGCCACTTGGTTTTCCAACACCAAAGGCGACCTGCTCGCCGGAATTGTGGTAGCCCTCGCGTTGATTCCAGAAGCGATTGCTTTCTCTATCATCGCTGGTGTGGATCCCAAGGTGGGGCTTTACGCCTCATTTTGCATCGCTGTTATCATCGCATTTGTAGGCGGTCGCCCAGGCATGATCTCTGCAGCGACCGGCGCCATGGCGCTGCTGATGGTCACGCTGGTAAAGGAGCACGGCCTGGAATACCTGTTGGCCGCCACCTTGTTAACCGGGGTGATCCAGATTTTGGCTGGTTGGCTGAAACTGGGGAGCCTGATGCGTTTTGTTTCGCGATCGGTGGTGACGGGCTTCGTGAACGCCCTCGCTATTCTGATTTTCATGGCTCAGTTGCCGGAGCTTACCAACGTAACCTGGCACGTCTACGCCATGACAGCAGCCGGGCTGGGAATCATTTACTTGTTTCCTTTTGTACCGGTGCTGGGCAAGGTTCTGCCATCGCCGCTGATCTGCATCGTGGCGCTGACCATTGTGGCGGTGCTGTTCAATATTGATGTGCGTACCGTAGGCGATATGGGCGAGTTGCCCGATACTTTGCCGATCTTCCTGTGGCCGGATGTGCCACTGAACCTGGAAACCCTGATGATTGTTCTGCCGTATTCCATTCCGCTGGCGGTGGTCGGCCTACTGGAATCCATGATGACAGCCACCATTGTGGACGATCTGACCGATACAGAAAGTGACCGTAACCGCGAGTGCCGGGGGCAGGGCATTGCTAATATTGGGTCTGGTTTACTTGGTGGTATGGCTGGTTGCGCAATGATTGGTCAGTCGGTTATCAACATCAAATCCGGTGGTCGCACCAGGCTGTCCACGCTTACCGCCGGTGTGTTCCTGATGGTGATGATACTGGTGCTGGACGACATATTGGTGCAGATTCCCATGGCCGCTCTGGTGGCTGTGATGATCATGGTGTCTATCGGCACCTTCTCTTGGGAATCTATCCGCAACCTGAAAACCCATCCGCTTTCTACCAACATTGTGATGTTAGTAACCGTGTGCGTGGTGGTTGCAACCCACAACCTGGCGCTGGGTGTGTTTGCCGGGGTGTTGCTTGCGGCACTGTTCTTTGCCAACAAGATCGGGCACTTTATGGAAGTGCAAACGACTCTGGATGAATCGACAGGTATCCGCAGTTATAACGTGATGGGGCAGGTGTTTTTCAGTTCCTCAGAAAAATTTGTTGCTGCGTTTGATTTCCGCGAGGTGGTAGATAAAGTGGTGATAGACGTTAGCCGCGCCCACTTCTGGGACATTACTGCGGTGGGTGCGCTGGATAAGGTGGTTATCAAGTTCCGCCGTGATGGCGCGGAGGTGGAAGTGATCGGCATGAACCAGGCCAGCGCTACCATTGTTGACCGCTTTGGAGTGCACGACAAGCCGGAAGGCGTTGACCAGTTGATGGGCCATTAATATGCAAGATACGATAGGTAACCCTCAAGCGACCCCGCAGGATACATTGCATGTTGTAGCGTGTGTCGACGGTTCCCGTGCGGCACCGGCGGTGTGTGATTATGCTGCTTGGGCCAGTAAATATATGGGCTCACCATTGATCCTGTTGCACGTGCTCGACCAAGAGCGCTATCCCGCGGAGCCAGATTTGGCCGGTAACATTGGCCTGGGTAGCCGCGAGCACCTTTTGGATGAATTGGCGTTGCTGGATCGCAAGCGGGCCAAACTGGCTTTGGAGCATGGCAACCACATGCTCGACGAAGCCGCCTACAGGTTACGGGATGCCGGCCTTGGCGAGATCAAAAAACGCCAGCGCCATGGTGACTTGACCGAATCACTGTTGGCCATGCAGGAGCATACGCGCCTGCTGGTAATGGGGCTGCACGGCGAAAGTAGCTCAGAACGGGATCAGCGTATTGGCAGCCAGCTGGAAACCGTTATCCGCAGTATGAGCCGGCCTATTCTGTTAGTGCCGAATGAATATTCTGCGCCAAAAAGCGCCATGTTGGCCTTTGATGGCAGCGCCACGGCTTTTCGTGGGGTTGAGCATCTAGCTGCCAGTCCGGTACTCAAAGGGTTGCCTATGCACCTGGTGATGGTGGGTGATGAAACACCCGAAGCCATGGCTCAGCTTCGTAAGGCCGAGACCATGCTGGCGCCATTGGAGTCTGAAATCACCCTGGCTGTTCGTAGCGGTGAAGTAGAGCCTGCGCTGCACAGTTATCAGGAAGAGTTCGACATCGATATTCTGGTGATGGGCGCTTACGGCCACTCGAAAATCCGTCGTTTTTTGTTGGGCAGCACAACAACCAACATGTTGAACTCTGCTAAAACACCGCTGGTGATTTTGCGTTAAGTTTTCCCGTAGAACCTTAAGCAATAAAAAAGGCAAAGCCACATAATGGCTTCGCCTTTTTTATAACGAAAATCGGAGCTTACAGGCCCAGCTTCTCTGCCACGTAGTTTGCGTCTTTGTCGCCACGACAACGCATTCAGGCATTCGTCGTCTGTGGCGCTGGCGTATTCCACTCGGCCTAGATCTTTCAGGTAACTGTGTTGCGGGCCGCTGCCCGGGCTTGCCCAGTGTCATTGTCGCGCCTGTATCCAAACCCTCACCAGCCGGCTCTACACCCACCAGTTTGACGTTTTCATCGTTCAGAAAGGCTGTGAACATACCGATGGCGTTAGAGCCGCCGCCTATGCAGGCTGTTACGTAATCCGGCAGTGTGTTGTAGCGCTCTGTTCAGGATCTCCCCCCGATCCGACGCAATGGGGTGCCCGGGCAGAGTGTCCGGATAATAGAAGTTGGTCAATGATCAAACAGTCATGCCTGCAACTGAGCGGTCATGACGGTAATCGGCCCAGTCTGCGAGACTTGCTAGTTGGTTATGGGGAATCCGGGCTAGTCGTAGCGAGTACCCGGGAACGAAGGTAATAATCCATCAATCGATGATATTCCTCTGGCCACCCAGCATCGAATGGCCGGTTCTCTTCCGGCTGTTGCTGGTTGAGCAGCGGGTCATCTTTATTCCAAGGATAATACAGTCCGGACCTGTCATTACTGAACGCTCCATGCTCATTGATACTGCGCTTCAGGTTGAACCCCACGTTACTGACCCCATCCGTGCCCAGCAGGTTTTCACCGCCGAGGGTAATATAGTCCTGGTCTGACAGGCTGAAATGATACAGTGTCGGGAAAATATCCCGGTGCGACCCGATGCGCATTGGGTCATATTTGTGTGGCGTGTTTTCAAGGATCGGGTCCGGCACGTGTAGGAAGAACGGCACCGCATAGGTAAGACCATATTCCGTGGGCTCATCTGTACTCAGGTTCCGCACGCGGTGATCGCCGGTTACCGCAATAATGGTGTTGTCGCGCAGAGTCGCGGACTGCTTGATACGCTTCATGAATTGACCTAGCGCATCAGAGGCGTACTGAAAAGTCTCAAGAAGCACCTTGGCCTGCTTGCTCTCATACTCGGCCATGGCGGAAAACCGATCGCTGATTTCCGTCGGCTCGGGCTCATAGTTTTCCGGCACCTTGTACGGCGAATGATTGGTGGTGGTCATAATAAAGAGCAGGGTGGGCTTATCCGCCTCTTCCATTAGCTTGTTGGCAAACTGGAACAAAAAACCATCGGGCACGCCCCAGGTACCTGAATATTCGTCGGCCTCGGGAATCGCCTCAATAATGTCATTTTCACCATAGACATGGTCAAACCCCTGGGCAGGCAAATAGCTAGCCAGGTTACGCCACATGCCATTTCCACCGTACAGGAACGCCACTTCATATCCTGCCTGCTTGTAAGGCAGAACAGCAGAACCTGGTAAGGCGGTATTCCGGGCCGAGGAATGACTGATGGTGGCCACGGGGCTATGAAACAGTGTCATGACAATGCTGTCGATCGTCCCGGAGGTGCCCGCCAAAAAGCGCTGAAAAAGAAAACCGTCTGCGAAATGAGGGCGAAGGCTTCCCAGCAGGTCGTTACCTGGAAGATTGTCTTCCACCATAATATTCATGCCCATACCCTCCATCATGGCCACAACCACATGGGGCGGGTTCTGTTGGAGGTGATTATTTTCTGGCGTGTGATAAACCGGGGTCGGCTGGCCGAGCACTTTCTCCATCTGGGCGCTCAGCGTGGGCTCAGAAACTGGATCAAAACGCCGCTGTTCCTGGTAATCAGTGGTCGCCCAGTCCAGTGCCATAAATACGTTCGGGGTGATCATATTCAGCGGTTTGTACTGGGAAACGCTGGCGTGATAGCGCTTGAGGGGATGACTATCGAGAGTTCCTCGCGCTGTCACAAAGGTGGACAGAAAAATTGTGGCTACCGCCAGTGACGTAACGCTCCAGTGCCAATAGGCTTGCGGGTTTATACGACCCAACGGAGCGTGGAGGAACCACCGGGAGGTCAGGTATGCCAACGCACCGACAATGAACGCCACCAGAAAACCACGTACCACGGGATAGTCTTCCCAGATATTGACAAGCACTGCGGTTGAGTCGTCTTCCCATAGCCCGAAAACAAAAAGGTCAATATGGCTGCCATAGGTTGTGTAGTAATAAAAATTGCATATGCAGCCGACTACATAGAGTGCTGCTACAACCGTATGATAACCGACCGAAAACCTTAACCAGCGCTGGTAAGCGCCATGAAACGCGGCGGCGACAAGGCCGCTCAACAAAAGAGGTGAATAGGCAATTGCCGTTACCTTGGCATCAAAACGCCCGCCAACAAAGAAAGCCCTCCAAGTGTCATCACCAACCCCTGTTGCTGGCAACACATCCTGTATATACATGAAAAACAGGTAGCGCGAAATCAGCAGTATGCTGAAGGAAAATAGAAAGCACTTGAATAAAAATAATGATAGCTGACGAAAGCGGGATTGATATTTCATCTTGGGAAATGGCAACACGTGTAAGGGTCAGGAAATCAATAACTGGCTCAACAACAGTCATCCGCATGGTAACGGGCGTCGAACACCGGGGACGTTATGCATGACAAGCAAGCACGTCTGAGCCAATCCATAGGAAGCAAATATTTTATAGCGGAAAGATGTCGGCTACCACAGCAATATGACAGATCGATGTTTTTTGCCTGCCTCGGTCTAAAATTGTGCGCTAGTGCGTGTCTACTCCTAACAAGAATCTGAGTAGGTAGGGGCCGAACCTACAGCAATAACTGCCCCTCGTCTGCCAGAAAACGCACCCGCCTGAAAATCTGGTTCTCGGAAATGTCCAAAAACAACTACGATTGTCTAAAATCGAATTATTCTAAACAATCAATCAATCAAGCTGCCTGCCCAGCCGCCACGCCCGAAGCCCAGGCCCACTGAAAGTTGTGCCCGCCCAAGTGGCCGGTTACGTCTACAACTTCGCCAATAAAGAACAGGTTTGGGTGATCCAGAGCGGCCATGGTTTTTGATGAAAGCTGGCGGGTATCTACGCCGCCCAGCGTAACTTCCGCCGTTCGATACCCCTCTGTTCCGGCAGGTTTTGCCGTCCACTGGGCCAAAGAGTCTGCAATCTGCTCAAGATCGGTGTTTCTATAGCTTTGAAGTGGACCTTGCCAGCTGTAGAGTTCGTTAAATGCCTGTGCGAAACGTTTTGGCAGGTGCTGGGCGAGGTATTGCGCCACGGTGGACTGTGGCTTTTGTTTGCGTAGGGATGCCAGGTCTTCTTGGATATTGCGTTCCGGGAGCAGGTTGATGGTCAGCGGATCGCCGGGCTGCCAAAAGCTGGAAATTTGCAGCATTGACGGCCCACTCAATCCCCGGTGCGTGACTAGCATAGGTTCACGAAAATGCTGATTGTTGCAGGCTGCTTCTACCGGACAGCTTACGCCAGACAGTGGTGCTAACTGCTGCTTCAACTCCGGGTGGAGAGTGAAAGGCACCAGCCCAGCCCGGGTGGGCAGAACCGTGAGCCCGAATTGTTTGGCGATCTCGTAGCCGAATCCTGTGGCACCCATGGTTGGGATGGACAGGCCGCCGCAGGCGATAACCAGAGATTCACAGGTCAAAGTGCCGGAGCCCGTGTTCACGCGGTAGTGTTCAGCTTCTTTGCCGACGCTCTTAACGTTGGCCTTCATGCGAATCTCAGAGCCCGCCCATTCGCACTCTGTCAGCAGCATGCTAAGGATGTCTTTTGCGCTGTCCTTGCAGAACAATTGCCCTGCAGCTTTCTCTTCGTGCTCTATGCCGTGGCGTTCCACAAGATCCAGGAAATGCTGTGAGGTGTAGCGCTTTAGGGCGGAGATACAAAAATGCGGGTTGTCTGATAAAAAATTGGCTGGGGCGCTGTTGAGATTGGTGAAGTTACAGCGGCCACCACCAGACATGAGAATCTTCTTCCCGGGTTTGTTGGCGTGATCAAGCACCAGTACCTTGCGCCCGCGATAGCCTGCGGTGGCCGCGCACATCAGCCCAGCAGCGCCGGCCCCTATGATGATCAGGTCGTACTGGTTACTGGAACTTGTTGTCATTACTGCCCGCCCTTTGGTTTATATGGCGGGCAGTATATCAGCCTCACGTTAGGTGTACGGTTCCTTCCATATAAAACGTCGCCTGCCCAGCAATGGCAACACGGTCACCTTTCAATTCACAGCGCAATAAACCGCCACGGGATGAAAGTTGCCGGGCTTCAAGCTTTGTTTTGCCTAGTGTCTCCGCCCAGTAGGGCGCCAGAACACTGTGAATAGAGCCGGTAACCGGGTCTTCATCAAGGCCTGCGCCGGGCGCAAAGTACCGACTCACAAAGTCGGCAGTCTCACCCGGTGCGGTGATGATCAACCCGAGATTGTCCAGCTCTTTTAACAGTCGCATATCTGGTTGCGCGGCTTTAACGGCGGCCTCGTTTTCCAGAACAACCATGTAGTTGGCGTCGCTTGGTACGTAGAAGGCTGTGGTGGGCGCGCCTGCAAGGGCTTCGCTGATAAGTGCCGGTGTTTCCCGCTCCTCGATAGGAAGGTTGGGGAAGTCTAAAACCAGCCAGTCGTCTTGGGTTTTGTGAACACCCAAAGGGCCACTTCTGGAGTGAAGGCGAATGTGCTCCGCAGGCCAATTCAACTTATTGAAAATAACCCAGGCACTGGCCAGAGTGGCATGTCCACAAAGCGGCACCTCAATATTTGGAGTGAACCAGCGGATATGGAAATCCGAGTCGTCAACACCAGGCTCGGGTACAAAAAATGCCGTCTCCGACAGATTGTTCTCTGCCGCCAAGGCCTGCAACGTTTCGTCCGGAAGCCATTTTTCCAGCGGCATTACAGCAGCCGGGTTGCCTTTGAAAAGCTCACTGGTAAAGGCATCTACCTGATAAATGGGATAACTCATGATTGGCTCTCCAACAGTAAACGCTTAGCGTAGTGCTGTGCCTTGTGGCTGGCAAACTGAGCCAGTTCCCGCTTACTGTAAAAGTGCAGTTCGGGAAGTGGGGATTGGTGAGTGACTACCCAGTGATCTTGGTCGCGCTGGTCAACCGAAAACCCAAGGTCTTGCAACCACTGATGAGTGATGCCCAAAGACTCGGAATACAGCGGTACGGCACTCGCGTGCAGGCCAAAAAGATTGTTCCGGGTGGCGGATAAGTTGTGGATGTGAGCGATGCCCATGGTGAAACTCCTTCTTCTGATTGCGATGTTATTATTGTCCCTCTTAGCTGACAGCCATAACAGATTCAGATAATCTGTTTTTGAACCGGTACAGGGTGTGTTTTTGATCATCTGTACTGGTGGGTTTTTCTGACATCTGTACTGTTCTGCTCAGGTGTCAATCTGTAGCAGCGAGCGCGAGGCAAGCAAAATGGGTGTTCTATACAGCCAAGTGGCAGACAGGCTTCAGGCATTGATTCAGGAAGGGGTCTATCGAGACGGCGATAGGCTGCCGGGTGTGCGGGTGCTGAGCAAGCAGCTTGGGGTTAGTATCTCAACGGTATTGCAAGCCCACCAAACACTGGAAGCCCGCGGTTATCTTCAGGCGCGGGAGCGCAGCGGCTATTTCGTGCGTTTGCCAGTGGTTGATGCCCCGGAACCTATAATGCACAAACACCGCAATCGCCCAGTTCCGGTCAGTGCCCGTGAGATGGCGCTGGATTTGTGCGCGGATGAGCAAAAGCGCATGGTGCCACTGGCTACGGCTATTCCCCATGCGGATTACCTGCCGTTGCGGCAGATTCAGCAGAGCACACTCTGGGCGGCACGGCGCGGCCTTGAAACATTGGACTATGCCTTTCCGGGCAAAGAGTCGTTTCGTAGGCAGATCGCCCAGCGTATGGCGACCATGGGCGTGCCTATAACCCTGGAAGATGTACTGGTTACCAACGGGGCTCAGGAAGCCATTATTCTTGGCTTGCGCGCCGTTACCCAGCCAGGTGACATAGTGGCGGTTGAGTCACCCTCATTCCCCGGCATTTTGCAGGCGTTAGAAGTCGTTGGGCTGCGGGCCATGGAAATTCCCACACATCCTTCGGATGGTCTAAGCCTTGAAGGCCTGCAGCTGGCTTTGGAGCAGTGGCCGCTGAAGGCCTGTGTGGTGGTGGCCAACCACAGCAACCCTATGGGCGCCAGAATGCCCGATGAACGCAAAAAACAGCTGGTGTCGATGCTTGCTGCAGCTGGAGTGCCGTTGATTGAAGACGATATTTACGGTGATCTGTATCACACCGGCGAAAGGCCCCGGCCCGCGAAAGCTTTTGACCGCACCGACAATGTCATTTACTGCAATTCTTTTTCAAAGACCATTTCTCCGGGCCTAAGGCTGGGCTGGATGCTACCTGGGCGCTACATGGCGAGCGCCCGACAGCAAAAGTATTTTTCTAATCTGGCTACGTCATCTATACCGCAGCTCGCGGTTGCGCATTTTTTGGAGCAGGGCGGTTACGATCGTTACTTGCGTTCTGCACGACAGAATTACCGAGAGGCGGTAGAGCGTATGCGTACTGCGGTGGCACGTTCATTCCCAGCGGGGACGGCAGTAAGTAGGCCCCAGGGCGGCTTTGTGCTTTGGGTACAACTGCCCGCTGGAGTCTCCGGCACCCGGGTGTATCACCGAGCCCGGGCGGAAGGTATCAACGTGGCACCGGGTTTGATGTTCTCGATTTCAGGCAAGTTCGAATCTTGCTTGAGGCTTAACGGCGGCAATCCCTGGAGCGAACGTATCGACCAAGCCATCGCCAGGCTTGGTGCGTTGGCTCATGAAGAGCAGGCTCAAGGTAGTTAGTTGAGTGGCCATTGCCCAGTTCGCTCAGGGCTCAGCGCGCAGGTTCAGCGCGTCCACCAGGCCGGCTGCAATAGCTATGCCAGTCACATCGGGTAGTTTTTCTGCCCCTAAACGCTTCATCACCCGGGCCCGGTATAGGTCAATGGTCTTAACGCTAATGCTCAGCTGGTCGGCAATTTCCCGACTTGTGTAACCTAACGCCATTGGCAGAAACACATCCCGTTCTCGGCGCGTAAGGGTCGCGATAAGTGCGCCTGTCTTCTCGTCGCCTAATTGCAGATGGTTGGATTGCTGCCTAGCTTCCAATGCCTGCTGCACGCTGTCCAGAAGGAGCTGCTCATTGAACGGTTTTTCAATGAAATCAAAGGCGCCGGATTTAAATGCGCGCACCACGATGGGTACATCCGCATGGCCAGACACAAAGATAATCGGCAGTTCAATGCTTCGCTTTTGTAGTTCTTCTTGTACGTTGAGGCCGCCAAGGCCTGGCATTCGGACATCCAGCACAACACAGCCGCCCCGGCTATCTCCCAAGGCATCAAGAAACTTGCGGCCATCGCTGTACGCCTGCACATTCAAACCGACGGATTCCAGCAACCACTGGGTGGATTCCAGCATGCCTGCGTCGTCGTCTACAATGTAAACGGTGGTGGTATCCGGGGCAGGTTGGTCACTCATTGGGTGAAATCTCCGTGCTTGGTTCAGGTTTGGTCGCAAGAGCGGCCGGGAAGCGGCAGATCAGCTTCAAGCCGCCGGTAGAAGCGGGCTGGGCATCCAGAAAGCCACCAAAACCTTCTATAATGGAGCGGCTCATTGACAGCCCTAAGCCCAGCCCTTGAGGCCTGTTGGTATAAAACGGCTGAAACATCTGGCGTATGCCCTGATCATCAAGGCCCGGGCCTTCATCCACGACTTCAATCAGCGTTTCTCCCTTGTTGTTTACAGAGGTTGAAAGAACCAGGCAAGAGCCTGCGCTACCTGCGTGAGAACTGCGCGCCTCCACGTTTGCTTCGATACCGTTGCGGATCAGGTTGATGAGTACCTGTTCCAACAACACCGGATCTGCAGTGATGGTTGGAGCGCAAGTGGTGGATGCACAGATAATCTCCACCTGGTTTTTGTCGGCTTCCCATTGGCATAACTGGGCGACAGTGGTGAGAGTCTGGTTTAGCGAAACTGCTGCCGAGCGCTTCTGGCCCTTGCGGAGGAAGGAGCGCAGGCGTCGGATGACTTCTGAAGCGCGATTGGCATGATGGATAACTTTTTGGAGGCCATCGCCGACACGCTCTAAGTGCTCTGGTTTCTTTGTCGCACTTTTAAGGTAGCGCTGGCTGGCGCTGGCAAAATTGACGATGGTTGCCAGCGGCTGGTTCATTTCGTGGGCAATGCTTGAAGCGAGTTCGCCAAGCGTGGCCAGCCTTGAGGTTCGTGCAAGTTCATCGGCCAGCCTGCGGCTATTTTCTTCCGAGGCCACCCTGGCCGTGATGTCCCTGGATACGCTAACTACCTCAATCACCGCACCTGTGTACGTTTCTCTGATTGCCCGGCTTGCGATCTCAAACCATCGTTTACTGCCATCACGGTGGCTTATATCCAAAGTCATGGTGGCGTAGCCGTCGTCTCTCAGTAAATTATGAGCCTCAATCAACTGCTGGGCGGCGTTATCACTGTGGAAAATATCCTCCAGGCGTTTTCCCCGAAGTTCCTCCGGCCAGTATCCTAGCAGGCGCCATGATGCCGGCGTGGCATCAATAAAGCGCCCATCTGGTGCGTGTCGTGAAATAAGGTCGGTGGTGTTTTCTGTAATCAAGCGATAGAGCCGGTTCGACCGAACAGCCTGCTCGTGTGTCAGTATATGGTGTGTGGCATCCCGGCTACGGGCCAGCACTTGGCCGGTTTGTGGGCAAGGAATAAATGTCCACATGAGTATGACGGTGTTGATTCGAGCTTCCACATCCTCGATGGCCCGGGCCTGATTTAAAGCAGCGTTCACCAGTGCCTTCACATTTGGCGGGAGTAAGCTGGAGGGGCCTTGCAGGTTGTTTGCCATCCACAATGTTTCCGCAGCCTGATTGCTCCGCAGAGGGTGTGCCGAGTTGTCTAGGATCACGCTAGGTTGCGGGTCTGCGTCTGACAAGCTAAAACCCATAGTAGGACAGAATCTTTTGTAAAGTTTGAAGTATAGTAATTATACTATAATACGTTGGTGTAATTTCTAGTCACTTTGCTATTAAATACCATTCCGGTCATATGAAAGCATAGTCACTTTACTCATTTGCTGAATACACCACAAAAACAACAGGCTCACAAGAGGAATACTCAATGACCTCGATCTTCGATCAGGGCCTTGCGCCCGTTGATGCCAATTATGCCGTTCAATCCCCGATTGATTTCATCGAACGTACCGCCAGCGTGTACCCGGATTCCCCCTCCATTATTCATGGGGCCATCCGTTACAACTGGTCGCAAACCTACGACCGGTCACGGCGTCTGGCGTCTGCGCTGAAAGGGCGGGGCATAGGCCGAGGCGATACTGTGGCTGCTATGTTGCCCAATATTCCGGCTATGGTGGAGTGCCATTTCGGTGTGCCGATGATTGGCGCAGTGCTAAATACGCTGAACGTGCGCCTGGATGCAGAAGCCATTGCTTTCATGTTTGAGCATGGCGAAGCCAAGGCAGTGATTGCCGATCGCGAATTCGGCGAGGTGGTTCGCGATGCCGTCAGCCGTATGGAAAACAAGCCACTGGTTATTGATGTGGATGATCCGGAATACGGCGAGGGTGTTCAGGTTAGCGACTTGGACTACGAAGCGTTTCTGAAGGAAGGCGATCCTCAATTCCAGTGGAGTTTCCCGGAAAGTGAATGGGATGCCATATCACTGAACTATACCTCCGGAACCACCGGCAATCCTAAAGGTGTGGTGTATCACCATCGCGGTGCTTATATCAATTCGCTGGGTAACCAAGCCGTTTGGTCGATGGGAATGCATCCGGTGTATCTGTGGACGCTGCCAATGTTCCACTGTAACGGCTGGTGTTTTCCCTGGACGATTACGGCTATGGCGGGCACTCACGTTTGCCTGCGCCGGGTAGATCCGGAGAAAATCTTGCGGTTGATCAAAGAACACCAGGTTACCCACATGTGCGGTGCGCCCATTGTGCTGAACGCGCTGCTGAATGTGCCACCTGAGTCCAAGGCCGGTATTGATCACGAAGTCCGCTCTATGACCGCAGGTGCGGCTCCCCCGGCTCAGGTGATTGGTGCTGTTGAGGAGATGGGCATTAAGGTGACGCACGTATATGGCTTGACGGAAGTTTATGGCCCGGTAACCGTTTGCGCATGGAAATCCGAGTGGGACGAGTTGCCGTTGGATGATCGTGCGAAGATCAAAGCCCGCCAGGGCGTGCGCTACCACACCCTCGCAGGCACCATGGTGGGTGATCCGAATACCATGGAGGCCGTCCCCAAAGATGGCAAAACCATCGGCGAAATCTTCCTGCGTGGCAATACGGTGATGAAGGGGTATCTGAAAAACCCGAAAGCCACCGAAGAAGCTTTCCGTGGCGGCTGGTTCCACACTGGGGATCTGGCGGTGATGCATGAAGATGGCTACATGGAAATCAAAGACCGTCTGAAGGACATCATCATCTCTGGTGGCGAGAACATATCTACTATTGAGGTTGAGGACACGCTTTATCGACATCCTTCCATTCTGGAAGCGGCCGTTGTGGCACGACCTGATGAAAAGTGGGGCGAAACGCCTTGTGCATTTGTAACCCTCAAGCCGGAAGCAGGCGATGTAAGCGAAGAAGATATCATCAGCTTCTGTCGTGAGCATCTGGCTCGATTCAAGGTGCCCAAGACTGTTGTTTTCTCGGAGTTGCCCAAAACCTCCACGGGTAAAATCCAGAAGTTCGTATTAAGGGACCAAGCCAAAGAACTGGACTGATTCCCTGACCGGCAGCACCCGTCCCGGTGCTGCCGAATACCCTCACAAAAACAACATGATTGGCATTCGCCGCTGGCGAGTGCAGGAGACGCTATTATGCAAATATTCCAACGTAAGAACGGGGAAGAGCAGCCTTTCTGGCCAGCTGGTCCTTTTAAGATCCGGCTTCCTTTTGTTCATTACCGCTGGGAATTTGCGGAGATGGTTCAAGGGTTAATCATGTTTGTGGTTAGCCTGGCCATGATTCCGCTATTGGAAACCTATCTGGGTGTGCCTTACGACGTGGCGCTGGCCTATGTGGTGATCTGTGGCATTGGTTTCTTGCTGCCCGCGCTGTTAGGTGTGCCCCTTGTTCCTGGCTGGATTACGCCGGGTATTCCTGTGGTACTGCTGTTTTTGAGTGATTTTGAGCCTGGCCCCGAGGCTATACAGGCGATGTTCGCATTGCAGTTTTTGGTGTTTGTCATTTTCCTTTTACTTGGAGTGACACGTCTTGGAAGCAAGCTGGTAGACGTGATACCGCGATCCATGAAGGGGGGCATTATTATTGGTGCGGGTATTGCAGCGCTGATGGGGGAAATTGAGGCAGGTGGTCGCCTTGCCAATACGCCGATTTCCTTGATTGTCGGCGGCCTGGTTTGTCTGTATCTAATGTTCTCAGTGTCGTTTAAAGGATTTGTCGAGAGTAGCTCCATCGCGCGCAAAATCGCCAATTATGGGATGGTGCCGGGTATGATTGTGGCCATTCTGGTGGGCTTCGCTACCGGCGAATATGACGTGCCAGATGTTCAGTGGGGTATTACTAAGCCTGCTTTTGACGAGTTGTGGAACTATCTTCCGTTTTCTGTGGGTTTTCCGGATGCCGAAGTATTTCTCTACGCTATTCCAACGGCGGTAATCGCCTACGTTATTGCTTTCGGGGATATCGTGGTGGGCCAGTCCCTGATGAATCGCGTGGATCATCTTCGTAAAGACGAAAACATTGATAACAGCATCGATCGTGCGCATTTGGTAACCGCAATCCGGAACGGCGGTCATGCCTTCTTTGCTCCGTACCCTGGCTTGGCCGGTCCGATCTGGACAGCAGTAACCGCTACCATGGCCGAGCGTTATAAGTATGGTCGCAACGCCATGGATTCTATCTATAGCGGAGGTGGTACGTTCTGGGTCACCGGATTCATAGCTCTGTTTGTTTTGCCGCTGGTGAGCTTTTTCCAGCCGGTGTTACCCATTGCACTGTCTCTGACTCTGCTGTTGACCGGTTACATTTGTTTGATGGTTGGTCTGGAGCAGTTGGAGAATAACACCGAGCGGGGCATTGCCGGCACCATGGGTGTGGTGCTGGCAGTTTATGGCGCTGGCTGGGGGTTGGCGACCGGTGTGGTTCTTTATTTGTTGATTGAACGAACGAAGTTGCTTGGCTTTACTGCAGACCCTGAAGCTCCGGGTGCAGAAGAGGCTGACAAGCACTGAATTGATTGTTTCCGGCTTGCCCGGAGGCAATCCACACCCTGTGTGTCCTTGGGAGGCAAAAAGCCTCCCTTTTTTTTGCCAGCCGTTTTCATTCCTCTCTCGACCCACTACTGGCGATATGTCATTTTGTGACAATCTGTCCGTTTTCCTGAGTATTCCCTTCCTTCCCTCTCGTTCTCATGACTAAACTGGCGGTGCTGGTGATTTTTTGTTCGCCGTTCGAAAGCCATAATAAAAACAGGAGGCAGTCATGACCGTTAGCTCCACTCCCCTGGGTGTGTCCGTTAAACCGCGGTCCCTTCGCTTTGATGGCAGCGAAGAGCTGAAAACGCTCTGGCATAGTGATGATGCTTTCCGGACAGCATTCTTCAATGCGCTGTCGCTTCAGTTTCCAGACGGTGAACAGCAATTTATCAATGCGGTTCGGCTATATCAGGATAGGGTTGATGACCCCAAACTAAAAGCCGAAATTCGTGGATTTATCGGGCAAGAAGCGTTGCACAGCCGTGAGCACAAAGCCTACAACGAGGCGCTGAAAGCACGGGGTTATGACGTTGAACGATTGGATCGCCGATTTCGCAAGCATATGGAATGGGTTGGAAAGCTGTCGCCTAGCCGTCAACTGGCCGGCACTTGCGGCGCCGAGCATTACACTGCAGTGCTAGCCAATGCCATTCTGAGCCACCCAGAGTGGCTGGAAGGCGCAACGCCTGTTATGGCAAAGCTCTGGCGCTGGCATGCTATAGAAGAAACCGAGCACAAATCGGTGGCGTTTGATGTGTACCGGGAGTGCGTTGGTAACGAGCGCTTACGGCGGATTATTTTCCTGTTTGTGACCTGGAATTTCTTCAAATACACCTTCTTGAACACCTGCAGTTTGCTGAAAACCGATGGCAAGCTTTGGAGCCTTCGCACCTGGCTTGGAGGCCTCAGTTTCCTGTGGGGTAAACCCGGTATTTTGCGAAGGTGTATGCCTGACTTTCTGGCGTACTTTCGTAAAGGCTTCCACCCG
>NZ_JBQDKB010000018.1:0-45360 GCF_052094685.1 Marinobacter sp. | reverse complement strand
ACAAGATCACTTTAAACGCTGTCTGTCAGGTGCAAGTCCGACAGGCTGCTAGGGGAATGAGCACACCGTACGCTTTACGGAAGTGGAAGATGAGCAGCGCTAGCATGGCGAGCACAGTGAACACAAAAATTTGCAGGATCTGATCCATATAGGTGTAGGCCCAACCCACTAATACCGGCTGGCCTGTGGCATAGATGGTAACGCCTTCCGACGCCTCTTCAGCTCGCAGTTCCTGGAGTTGGGCAAACGTTGTTTCATAATCGAGTTTGCCTTCGATCAGCTGCGCTTTGACCAGCGCCATCTTCAAGTCGGGTGACACGAGAGGCCCATAGACCCGCGGGTTTGCGGCAACATCAGCGCGCATGGATTCCAGTTCATCGGAGGAATACAGACCGCGAGTGGAGTCGTAGTAGGGCTCGGAGTTAATACTACCTACTTCGGTGAGCCATACTTTTCGGGAGTTTCGATGGGTGACACTGGATACCAGGTTGTGGTTTACACCCGGCAGGCTATCGACGGCCTGAGTAATTCGATCGATGCGAGCGAGATTTTCATTCGTGAAAATGTCGCCTTCTTCAAACTCAACCCCTACCACCAAAACATTGGCACCACCGAAACTGTCTTTGATGGAGTTGTGCAGTTCAATGTAGGGGTGTTGTTGGGGCAGCAGGTCAGCAAAGTCGGTAAAGATTTTCAAACCGGGAATTCGCAGGGCGAAAACCAGGGTCAGAATAGCAATCAGTGAGAGCACCTTGCGTGGGTTGTTGAATATCCACACTTCCAGCAGGTGCATCAGGTGCGTGAAGCGATGCAGTTTGGACATGGTCAGTTACCTCAGTCTGTGCTGGCGGCAAGGGCCGTTTGGGGTTTAATGTCGAATAGCAGGCCTCGGCCTCCGGCTACGAGAAGACGCTGGTCAGGCAGAGCCAGCCCGGCCCTGAGGTAGAGCGGCTGTTCGGATTCGGAGATCTTGTTCCAGGTATCCTGCTGCAGTTGCAGTACAGTGGCGTTGTCTGCCAACGCATAAAGGCTGGTGTCTCCAGCTATGAAACCGAAGATCGGAGCATTGGTTGCTGTCGACATCTGTTCCCAGTTCTGACCGCCGTCGTTGGTCTGGTAGATGAAGCCGTTAAGGCCGCCTATCCAACCGTTATCGGCGTCCTTGAAGTAACTGGTGTGAATGTAGAATTCGTCAGGGGCATTCCCGGCAATATCCCAATTCTCACCACCATCTTCGCTCTTCAGAACAAGCCCGTATTCACCAGTTGCAATGGCCTGATCTTGGTTGATGAACTGGAGGTTATTGATGATGGCATCTTCGTAAAGGGAAGCCTCGTTCCATGATTCGCCCTGATCTGCACTGTGCTGAAACGTTGTGAAGCTCCCTGCAGTCAGCCACTTGCCATCAGGCGAGCAGGCAACAGTCATCATCTGTTCCTGGCTGGGGAGGGCATTTTTTACCCAGTTTTGGGCGGACGCATCGCCATGCCACAGGTTATTGTCAAAGCTAAGCGCAATGAAGCTTTGATCAGGACACGATGTAATCGACAGGAAGCTGTTCGCCGTGATTTCAGGATGCCGTTTCCAGCTCTTTCCTTGATCACTGCTGGTCAGCAGGACACCATCGTTGCCGGCGACAACAATCGTGTCCCGGTTGCTGGCCATGGCCTGATAGAAGTCAGTTCTATTGGTGGGCTGGTTTTCAATGCTTCTGACCGCCTCAAGATTGAGCGGGGCTTCGCAACCTGTCAGCAATAGTGGAGTTGCGCTGGCAAACACCAGTGCAACGGCAGAGGCGCGCAAAGCGCGAATAGGAGCTTCTTGCATTGTTTTGTCACCGTCTTTGTTTTTGTGAAGTAAAGCGACTGACAGTGGTTCAGCAATGCTTGTGCCATTTTATTTATTGAGTTTTAGTGTGTTGAAACTTCGAAGAAAAATCAGGAGTTTTATGTGTTCGTTTAGTGTTGACGTGGATTTTAGGAGGGTTTGATTTTAATCAAATGATCAAATCGAAAAACGTATTGCTTATTTGATTAGGTGGTTGGAGAGGCGACGTCCTTCTCGCCAATTGAGCTGATCAAAATTTTCTCAACTCTCCGTAAGGATGCCTGATTTCTTGAGTCGGTAGGCCAGAGCTGGTCTCGTCAGTCCGAGCAAACGGGCTGCCTTGGAGACGTTCTGATTAGCTTGCTCCATCGCCTGTTTCATCAGAGTTTCTTCAACCTGATCGAGGCTGATTCCCTCTTCAATAATATAGTCCGACCAGCTGCCGGTGCTGTGGGCGCCAGCCGCTCTCATATTGCCTTGACCGTCGATATGCTCAGCTGGGGTCTGTTCTGCAACCGGCGGAGGCGTTACGAAGAGTGCGTCTTGGCTAATGCTTTCATTGTTGTCGGTAAGAATAACCCCGCGTTCAATCACGTTCTCCAGTTCTCGGATGTTTCCGGGCCAGTGGTATTGCATGCAAAGTTCAAGGGCTTTGTCTGAGAGGCCTAGCGTCTTTTTTTCATACTGAGCGTGAAACTTCGCTAAAAAGTGACTGGCAAGTAATGGCAGGTCCTCCAGTCTCTCCCGTAGCGGTGGAATATTCGCAGGGAAGACGTTCAATCGATAAAAGAGGTCTGCTCGAAAGCGACTGTCGTCGACGGCTTTCTCGAGGCTTTCGTTAGTTGCTGCAATTACGCGCACGTTTACCTTTCGGGTACGGTTGTCACCTACGCGTTCCAGTTCTCCCTCCTGCAGCACTCTGAGTAGCGTGGCTTGTGCTTTTGGGGTGAGTTCAATAACTTCATCCAGAAATATTGTTCCTCCATCTGCCCGCTCGAATCGCCCCTCCCGCGATTGATTGGCGCCCGTGTAAGCTCCTTTTTCAACGCCAAAGAGCTCCGCCTCTATTAGATCTGGTGGGATAGCGGCGCAATTTACGGCAACAAATGGTCCATCTGCCCTTTCGCTTCTCAGATGCACGCTTTTCGCAATAACCTCTTTTCCGACCCCTGTTTCGCCAAGCAACAGCACGGAGACTTTGCCCTGTGCTGCTTTGTCGATCATTTTGCAAACCTTGTTGTAGGAGGAGGACTGACCTATGCCGTAATACTGCCCCTGTTGACGTTGCAGCGTACTGCGAAGAGAGGTGAGTTGCTCATGCAGATCGTAGAGCTCCTCGATGATGGGGGCGGCTTTGAAGTAGCGTGAAAATTCTGCCGCATCGTGCCATTGCTCTGCAGGCTTCCCCTCGATCATGCAGGTTTCGTCTCCACAGCCACGACAACTGACTTCTCTAAAGATGATTTCTCTGCCCATAAAGGACGACGTGTAAGCGCAGGCATAGCCAAGAAGAACCCAGCATGCGGGCTCGTTCATCTGTCCGAGTTCAGTTTGGCAGATTTCTACTTCCCAAGAGTCAATCCATTCTAAGCGACCGTAGAAATCGCCAGTTTCTTGATCAAGGTCTATCTCGAGCGGAACGACTTTTACCATACCTTTCAGGGAGTGAAGTTGAGGCCCAGCTAGAAAAATATCGAGTTCACTGCAATGCGGCCTTAGCTTTCTGGCTAGTTCGGCATCTTTTAAGCCAGAAAGGTAGCCAAGTCTTAGGAAAAAACCCTTGGCTCGTTCTATTCCCATGCTATTCACAATTTCGCGTCGAAAGGCGCCGAGTGAGGTCAGGTTCATGAGCAGCATGCGTTGCTCCCCAAACCAAATTTTTCCTTCCGTGCTGTGAAAGTGAATCTGCTCCGTCAGATCTTTGAAATCAGAGTAATGAAGCTGAGGTTTATAACTAACAGCCATGGCTGGAGACCCCTTTTAGTTATTGTGGGAGGGGAGTGGCTCAGAATGAGCTCTCAGTTTAGCTATCTAACACCTGATCAATGTCAAAAATCAACCAAATGGTAAAAAAGTTTCCTTGAAATTGAGACTGCTCATCCCTCGATCATTTGCTTAAATGCCAGTCGGTTTTCATTATTTGGTAAATAATGCCAGAGCCTCAATCAGGTCTTCGTTGTGCCCCTCATTGTTCATTCCGCGCAATAAGTTAAAAATAAATTGTTTAAAAGCAATGGCTTGTCATTTTTTTGTTCTAGCGTTGGATAAAGCTGGCATAGGCGTTGCTCCTACTTCATTAGCCGACCACAAACACAAACGGGGCAATTCATGACTAACGCATCTGAAGCGAAAACCTTTGACGAAATGGCTCGCTATATCCGAGTCCGCAGTCAGCCCGGCGACAAATTCGTGGAATTTGACTTTGCCATTGGTCATCCGGAGCTGTTCGTTGAACTGGTGCTACCCAAAGAGGCCTTCGAAATTTTCTGCAAGCACAACAACGTAGTCCACATGGATTCGGAAATGATCCGCGAGATCGACGAGGACATGATGAAGTGGCGCTTCGGAGAGCGCGGCCAACGTTACTGAATGCTAGCAACACCCACAATCTGATCCACAAAAACAAAACGGAAAGGTTGATATGAATATCGAAATCAAAACCACCTCGGTGGAGCCCATTCGTCACACCTACAGCCACATTGCGCGCCGATTTGGTGACAAGCCGGCGACTCGCTATCAGGAAGCGAGCTACGACCTGGAGGCGAAAACCAACTTCCACTATCGCCCCCAATGGGATTCCCGATACGAGCTCAATGATGATCGCCGTACCGCCATCCGCATGGACGACTGGTACGCCGTGTCTGATCCCCGCCAGTTCTACTACGGCGCCTACGTAGGCAGCCGGGCCAAAATGCAGGAGTCCGCCGAGACCAGCTTTGGTTTTTGCGACAAGCGCAACTTGTTGACGCGCCTGCCGGAAGAGACTCAGAAGCAGCTGCTGCGCCTGCTGGTGCCCCTTCGTCATGTTGAACTGGGCGCCAACATGAACAACAGCAAGATCTCGGGTGACGCTGTAGCCACCACCGTTTCCCAGATGCACATCTACGCCGCGATGGATCGCCTGGGCATGGGTCAGTACCTGTCTCGCATTGCTCTGTTGATTGACGGTAGTTCCGGTAAGGCACTGGACGAGTCCAAAGGCTACTGGATGGATGACGAGCTGTGGCAGCCCATGCGCAAACTCGTGGAGGACACCCTGGTCGTTGATGACTGGTTCGAACTGACCCTGGTTCAGAACATTCTGTTGGATGGACTGATGTACACCCTGGTGTACGACAAAATGGATGCCTGGCTTGCGACTCAGGGTGCGGAAGACGTTTCCATGCTGACCGAGTTCATGCGCGACTGGTACAAAGAATCCCTTCGCTGGACCAACGCCATGATCAAAGCCGTCGCCGGTGAGAGCGAAGCTAATTGCGAACTGCTCCAGACGTGGATCGATCAGTGGGAGCCGCAGGTCTATAGCGCTCTCCAACCACTGGCAGAAGCCTCGGTGGGTATTGGCGCTCTGGATGAAGCCCGGGCGGAGCTTTCTACCCGCCTGAAGAAATTCGGACTGCAGAGTAGGGGAGTCTCAGCATGAGCCAGTTGGTATTCATTGTATTTCAGGACAACGACGACTCTCGCTATCTCGTCGAAGCGGTTATGGAGGATAACCCTCATGCGGAAATACAGCACCAGCCCGCGTTGATCCGGATCCAGGCTGAGAAGCGCCTGGTGATAAATCGGGAAACGATGGAAGAAAAGCTGGCTCGCGATTGGGATGTTCAGGAAATGCTCGTAAATGTCATCAGCATCGGCGGCAATGTCGATGAGGACGATGACCATTTTATTCTTGAGTGGAAATAATTGGGAGAATCATCATGGCTGTTCAAAACAAGAAATTGAATCTCAAAGACAAATACCAGTATCTGACCCGCGACATGGATTGGGAGCCTACCTACCAGAAAAAAGAAGATATTTATCCGCACGAGGACTTTGAAGGTATCAAGATTACCGATTGGTCTCAGTGGGAAGACCCATTCCGTCTGACCATGGATTCGTACTGGAAGTATCAGGCGGAAAAAGAGAAGAAGCTGTACGCCATTTTTGATGCGTTTGCCCAGAATAATGGCCACCAGAACATTTCAGACGCTCGCTACGTCAACGCCCTGAAGCTGTTCATAGGTGGCATATCTCCGTTGGAACATGGGGCCTACCAGGGTTATGCCAAGGCAGGTCGTCAGTTCAGTGGTGCTGGTGCGCGGGTGGCTTGTCAGATGCAGTCGATTGACGAGTTGCGTCATTCGCAGACCCAGCAACACGCCATGAGTCATTACAACAAGCACTTTAACGGCCTGCATGATGCTGCGCACATGCACGACCGGGTGTGGTTCCTGTCGGTGCCCAAGTCGTTCTTTGACGATGCCCGCACCGCTGGCCCGTTCGAATTCCTGACCGCCATTTCGTTCTCGTTCGAGTATTTGCTGACTAACCTCGTGTTTGTTCCGTTTATGTCGGGCGCCGCATACAACGGCGACATGGCCACCGTGACCTTCGGCTTCTCTGCCCAGTCAGACGAAGCACGCCACATGACCTTGGGCCTTGAGGTGATCAAGTTCATCCTGGAGCAGCACGAAGACAACGTGCCCATTGTTCAGCGCTGGATCGATAAGTGGTTCTGGCGCGGATTCCGCCTGCTCAGCCTGGTCAGCCTGATGATGGACTACATGCTGCCGAACAAGGTGATGAGCTGGGCCGAGGCCTGGGAAGTGTATTACGAGCAGAACGGTGGAGCCCTGTTCCAGGATCTGGAGCGTTACGGCATCCGTCCGCCCAAGTACCAGGACGTGGCCAACGATGCCAAGCATCACCTGAGCCACCAGCTGTGGACCACTTTCTACCAGTATAGCTATGCCACCAACTTCCATACCTGGGTTCCAAAGAAGGAAGAAATGGACTGGATGTCTGAAAAGTACCCGGACACTTTCGACAAGTACTACCGTCCGCGCTACGAGTTCCTGGCGAAAGAGGCCGCCGCTGGCCGTCGCTTCTACAATAACACCCTGCCGCAACTGTGCCAGGTGTGCCAGGTACCGAACCTGTTCACCGAAATGGGCGCGCCCACCAAGTTGAGCCATCGTCAGTTGGTTCATGAAGGCGAGCGTTACCATTTCTGCTCCGAAGGATGCTGCGACATCTTCAAGCACGAGCCGGAAAAATACGTGCAGGCCTGGCTGCCGGTGCATCAGATCTATCAGGGTAACTGCGAAGGCGAAGATATCGAGACCGTGGTGCAGAAGTACTACCACATCAACATCGGCGAGGACAATTTCGAGTACCTCGGTTCGCCGGACCACAAGCGCTGGATGGCCATCAAGGGCGAAAAGCCTGCTGATGAGAACCAGGACGCCGCCTGATACTGACCCGGGAGTCGCCCGGTAGCCACTGGCGCCGGGCGAACCACCCACAAAAACAACAAGGTGACCATCATGAGTGTAAACGCTTTATACGACTACAAATTCGAGCCCAAAGACAAGGTCGAGAACTTTAACGGCATGCAGCTGTTGTATGTCTACTGGCCTGATCACCTGATGTTCTGCGCGCCGTTAGCGTTGTCGGTTCAGCCGGACATGACCTTCCGTGCCCTGATTGAAGAAATTCTCAAGCCGGCAACTGCAGCGCACCCGGATTCTAGCAAGGCGGATTTCCTGAATGCCGAATGGCTGTTGAACGATGAGCCGTTTACCCCAGATGCGGATGCCAGCCTGATAGATAACGGCATTGATCACAAAAGCATGCTGACGGTCACAACACCTGACCTCAAAGGCATGGCTGGCGTCGGATACTGAGGGTAGTGCTATGAGCCATACCGTAACTATCGAACCCATTGGCGAGCAGATCGAAGTGGAGGAAGGCCAGACCATCCTCGCGGCGGCGCTCCGCCAGGGCGTCTGGTTGCCGTTTGCATGCGGTCACGGCACCTGTGCTACCTGCAAGGTGCAGGTGCTTGAGGGCGACGTCGAGATTGGCGACGCCTCACCGTTTGCCCTAATGGACGTGGAGCGAGGCGAAGGCAAGGTGCTGGCCTGCTGCGCCACAGTGGAAAGCGACGTGACCATCGAAGCCGATATCGATGTCGACCCGGACTTCGAAGGCTACCCGGTGGAGGATTACGTAGCGACAGTAACGGATATTGTTGACCTGTCGCCCACCATCAAGGGTCTGCACCTGAAACTGGACCGCCCGATGACCTTCCAGGCCGGCCAGTACATCAACATCGAAGTGCCCGGAGTTGAGGGTGCCCGCGCGTTCTCACTCGCTAACCCGCCAGGCAAGCCCGATGAAGTGGAACTGCACATTCGCCTGGTTGAAGGGGGCGCTGCAACCACCTACATCCACGAGCAGCTGAAAACAGGCGATGAACTGAACCTGTCCGGCCCCTATGGGCAGTTCTTTGTGCGCAGTTCCCAGCCTGGTGATCTGATCTTCATCGCGGGTGGTTCAGGGCTTTCCAGCCCGCAATCGATGATTCTCGACCTGCTGGAGCAGAACGACGAACGCAAGATCGTGTTGTTCCAGGGCGCCCGCAACCTCGCAGAACTTTACAACCGCGAACTGTTTGAAGCACTGGATCGTGACCACGACAACTTCACCTACGTGCCGGCCCTGAGCCAGGCCGAAGATGACGCCGACTGGCCGGGCTTCCGGGGCTATGTGCACGATGCCGCCAAGGAGCACTTTGATAGCCGGTTCTCCGGTAACAAGGCTTACCTGTGTGGCCCACCTCCGATGATTGATGCCGCGATCACTGTCCTGATGCAAGGCCGGTTGTTCGAGCGGGACATCTTCATGGAGAAATTCCTGACAGCGGCCGACGGTGCGGAAGAAACCCAGCGTTCCGCTCTGTTCAAGAAGATCTGACCGGGAGGTGGGCCATGGCCGGATTCCAGGTAAGCAACCGGACCACCGGCGATCACTTCCTTTGCCAGGAGGGCCAGAGCGTCCTCAAAGCGATGGAGCAGGCAGGCAAGAAGTGTGTGCCGGTCGGGTGCCGTGGCGGTGGCTGCGGTTTCTGCAAGATTCGGATTGTAGAAGGTGATTTCGAGTGCGGAAAGATGAGTAAAGCCCATGTGCCGCCGGAAGCCATCGACAAGGGTGAGGTGCTGGCTTGCAGAATCTACCCGTTGACTGATTTGACCATAGAGTGCGTGCCTCTGCCGGAGGCAGCAGTTGAAAAACAGACAACAACAAAAGCATAGAGGTAATTGTCATGAAAAAAGGTGTGATGCGCCCCGGCCACATTCAGATTCGCGTTCTTGACCTGGACGAAGCCGTCAA
Organism: Marinobacter sp.; assembly: GCF_052094685.1. Classification (GTDB taxonomy): domain Bacteria; phylum Pseudomonadota; class Gammaproteobacteria; order Pseudomonadales; family Oleiphilaceae; genus Marinobacter. The sequence goes on along the minus strand of NZ_JBQDKB010000018.1, from coordinate 36,153 downwards.
ACACTACACAGACCTGATGGGTCTGATCGAAACCGACCGCGACGACCAGGGCCGTGTGTATCTGAAGGCCTGGACCGAAGTGGACAAATTCTCGGTTGTGCTGCGCGAGGCCGACGAGCCTGGTTGCGATTTCATGAGCTTCAAGGTGGTGGATGAAGCCACCCTGGTGCAGCTGGAAAAAGACCTGATTGATTACGGCGTTGAGGTTGAGCGGATCCCGGCGGACGAGCTGAAGGACTGCGGCCGCCGCGTTCGATTTACCGTGCCTTCTGGCCACGCGTTTGAACTCTTCGCCGACAAGAAATACACCGGAAAATGGGGCGTCTCCAGCGTCAACCCGGAGGCCTGGCCCCGTGGCCTGCAGGGCATGAAAGCCGTGCGTTTTGACCACGCCTTATTCTACGGCCCTGAACTGGCCGCCGTGTATGACATCTTCGTCAACGTGCTGGGCTTCTATCTGGCCGAGCAGGTACTGGACCCCGAAGGCACCCGTGTGGCGCAGTTCCTGACCGTGTCCATGAAGGAGCACGACGTGGCCTTCATCCACCACGAAGAGAAAGACAAGTTTCATCACGCCTCCTTCTTCCTGGATACCTGGGAAGCGGTGCTGCGGTCTGCCGATCTGATCTCCATGACCGATACCTCTATCGACATCGGCCCGACCCGTCACGGCCTGACCCACGGCCAGACCATCTATTTCTTTGACCCGTCTGGCAACCGTAACGAAGTGTTCTGTGGCGGTGACTATCACTATCCGGACCATAAACCCATTACCTGGAAGGCGGAAGACCTCGGTAAGGCGATTTTCTACCACGATCGCGTGCTGAACGAACGCTTCCTGACCGTGTTGACCTGATTAGGAACAGGCCGAACGTGATTCAATTTAACAGGACTAGGCAGCCATGAAAGAGTTCAAACATTTTATTAACGGCGAGTACGTGGCTTCGGCCAGCGGCAAAACATTTGAAAATCGATCGCCAGTGGACAATAGCCTGATCGGTCAGGTTCACGAGGCCGGTGAGGCGGAAGTCGATGCTGCCGTTCGTGCCGCTAAAGCCGCGCTTAAGGGCCCCTGGAGCAAGCTGACCCAAAACCAGCGTGCCGCCATGTTGAACAAGATCGCAGACCGCATTAATGAGCGTTTCGACGAATTCCTGGCCGCAGAGTGCCTGGACACGGGCAAACCGCGCTCAATGGCCAGCCATATCGACATTCCCCGTGGCGCAGCCAACTTTAAAGAATTTGCTGACAGTATGAATCATCCGACTGAAGGCTTCCGAATGGATACCCCGGATGGCACGGGCGCTGTAAACGTAGGCCATCGGACGCCAAAAGGCGTTATTGCCGTGGTGTCTCCATGGAACCTTCCCCTGTTGTTGATGACCTTCAAGGTGGGCCCTGCGCTGGCCTGTGGTAACACGGTTGTTGTTAAACCGTCGGAAGAAACACCTGCTACGGCCACTTTGCTGGGTGAGGTCATGAACGAGTGTGGTGTGCCACCAGGTGTGTTTAATGTGGTGCACGGTTTTGGCCCTGACTCTGCGGGTGCTTTCCTGACGTCTCATCCATTAGTGGATGCCATCACCTTCACCGGTGAAACCCGTACCGGTGAGATCATTATGAAAGCCGCCGCAGTGGGCCTTCGTAATGTTTCCATGGAGTGCGGCGGAAAAAACCCTGGCCTTGTGTTCGCCGACTGCGATCTCGAAAAAGCCGTGGAGGGCACGATGCGCTCCGCGTTTGTCAACTGTGGTCAGGTTTGTTTGGGCACCGAGCGGGTCTATGTGGAGCGTTCGATATTTGACCAGTTTCTCGCCCGTATGAAAGAAGAGGTGGCCAAGCTGAAACTGGGCCGACCAGAAGATCCCGATGCGAATTTCGGGCCGCTGGTCAGCTTGGAGCATCGTGACAAAGTTAAAAGCTATTACGACTTGGCTCGCGAAGAGGGTGCAACCGTCGAGATTGGTGGAGGCATTCCCGATATGGGCGCAGAGCTGAACGATGGCGCCTGGATTGAACCGACCATCTGGACCGGCCTGCCTGAAGACGCCCGTGTTATCCGCGAGGAAATTTTTGGTCCGTGCTGTCACATCCGTCCGTTCGATACCGAAGAAGAAGCCATCGAGTTGGCCAATGACACCAGCTACGGTCTTGCCTGCGCCATCTGGACAGAAAATTCTGCCCGGGCTCTCCGCGTGGCGGAACAGATGGAAGTTGGTCTGGCGTGGGTGAACTCCTGGTTCCTGCGTGATCTGCGCACATCCTTCGGCGGCGCCAAACAATCAGGGATTGGTCGTGAGGGCGGCGTGCATGGTCTGGAGTTCTACACTGAAACCAAAAACATCTGTATCAAACTGTGAGGTAGCCATGAACGTACCTGTAGACAGCCCTGAAATCGGGCGTGAGATCAGCGCGGCCGGCTACCGGACCAATGTGCACGATCACGGCGAAGGTGGCTTCCCCTTGATGATGATTCACGGTTCCGGCCCCGGGGTAACCGCCTGGGCCAACTGGCGCCTGGTGATTCCCGAGCTGGCCAAACACCGCCGTGTGGTTGCGCCGGACATGCTCGGCTTTGGTTACAGCGAGCGCCCGGAAGACAAGATCTATAACCGTGAGCGTTGGGTAAAACACGCCATCGGTGTTATGGACGAGCTGGGGCTTGATCAGGTCGATCTGGTGGGCAACTCCTTCGGGGGTGGTCTGTCATTGTCGTTGGCCATCGAGCATCCAGAGCGCGTTCGCCGTCTGGTGCTGATGGGCTCTGCCGGGGTCAGCTTTCCGATCACCAAAGGCCTGGATGAAGTCTGGGGTTACCAGCCCTCGCTGGAAACCATGCGCCGGTTGATGGACGTATTTGCCTTCAACAAGGGGCTGTTGACCGACGAACTGGCAGAAATGCGTTACCAGGCAAGCGTTCGCCCCGGCTTTCAGGAATCCTTTGCCGCCATGTTTCCGGCCCCGCGCCAGCGCTGGGTCGACAACCTGGCAAGCAACGAGGATGACATCCGTGCCCTTCAGCACGAAACCCTGATTATCCACGGTCGCGAAGACGAAGTGATTCCCCTGGAAGCCTCATATAAGTTGGCTGAGCTGATTGATCGTGCCCAGTTGCACGTGTTCGGCCGCTGCGGCCACTGGACCCAGATTGAACACGCCGACCGGTTCGCCCGGTTGGTCAACGATTTCCTGAACGAAGCGGATCAGGCCGCTGCCGGAGACAAGTAATGGATAAGCAGAAGATCCAGCAGTTTGGCGACGAACTGTATGAAGCCATGGTCAAGCGGGAAGCTATTTCGCCGCTGACCAGCCGTGGCGAAGACATTAGCATTGACGATGCCTACCACATCTCACTGCGCATGCTTGAGCGCCGGCAGCAGGCCGGTGCCCGGGTAATCGGCAAGAAGATCGGCGTTACCAGCAAAGCGGTGATGAACATGCTGAACGTTCACCAGCCGGATTTCGGTTACCTGACCGACGACATGGTGTTCAACAGCGGTGAAGCGGTGCCCATCAGCGACCGCCTGATTGCCCCTCGTGCCGAAGGCGAAATTGCCTTCATCCTGAAAAAGGATCTGAGCGGCCCGGGTATCACCAACGCAGATGTGCTGGCAGCGACCGAATGCGTGATGCCCTGTTTCGAGATTGTCGATTCCCGCATCCAGGACTGGAAGATCGCCATTCAGGACACCATTGCCGACAACGCTTCCTGTGGTCTGTTCGTGTTGGGCGACAACGCGGTTTCGCCCCGGGATATCGACCTGGTGACCTGCGGCATGGTGGTGGAGAAGAACGGTTCCATCATCAGCACCGGCGCCGGCGCAGCCGCATTGAGCTCCCCGGTGAACTGCGTGGCCTGGCTGGCCAACACCCTGGGCGAGTTTGGTATTTCCCTGAAGGCAGGCGAAGTCATCCTGTCAGGCTCCCTGGTACCGCTGGAGCCGGTGAAAGCCGGCGACACCATGCGTGTGGACATCGGCGGGATTGGCAGCGCATCTGTGCGCTTTGTCTGATCCGGACCAAACGAGGACATGATTATGAGCAAGAAAATCAAAGCCGCGATCATCGGCTCGGGCAACATCGGCACCGACCTGATGATCAAGATCCTGCGTAACGGCAAGAACATCGAAATGGGCGCCATGGTCGGTATCGATCCGGAATCCGACGGCCTGGCACGTGCCAACCGCATGGGCGTAGCCACCACCCACGAAGGCGTGGACGGCCTGGTTAAGATGCCGGAATTTGCCGACATCGACATCGTGTTTGATGCCACCTCGGCTGGTGCCCACATGCACAACGAAGTGTTCCTGCGTGGCCACAAAGAAAACATCAAGATTGTGGACCTGACGCCGGCGGCCATCGGGCCGTACTGCGTGCCGGTAGTGAACCTGGAGCAGAACCTGAACGAAGGTAACGTGAACATGGTTACCTGCGGTGGCCAGGCCACCATCCCGATGGTGGCGGCCGTGTCTCGCGTGGCGAAGGTACACTACGCCGAAATCGTAGCCTCGATCTCTTCGAAGTCTGCTGGCCCCGGCACCCGCGCCAACATCGACGAGTTCACCGAAACCACCTCCAAGGCTATTGAAGTGGTCGGTGGTGCCCAGAAAGGCAAGGCCATCATCATCCTGAATCCGGCTGAGCCACCCCTGCTGATGCGCGACACGGTTTACGTGCTGTCGGATGCAGCTGACCAGGCGGAAGTCGAAGCCTCCGTCGAAGAAATGGTGCAAGCCGTGTCGTCCTACGTGCCGGGCTACCGCCTCAAGCAGAAAGTGCAGTTCGACGTCATTCCTGAAGACCAGCCCATGAACGTCCCGGGTCTCGGTCGCTTCAGTGGCCTGAAAACCTCCATCTTCCTGGAAGTGGAAGGCGCAGCCCATTACCTGCCCGCGTACGCCGGCAACCTGGACATCATGACCTCCGCCGCCCTCGGTACCGCCGAGCGCATCGCCGAATCGCTGGTCAACTGAGGAGGACCGAACCATGACCTTTAATCCCGGTAAAAAACTCTACATCTCCGACGTGACCCTGCGCGACGGCAGCCACGCCATCCGTCACCAGTACTCCATCAAGAACGTGCAGGACATCGCGCGGGCCCTGGACAAGGCGAAAGTCGACAGCATTGAAGTCGCCCACGGCGACGGCCTGCAAGGCTCCAGCTTTAACTACGGCTTCGGTGCCCACACCGACCTGGAGTGGATCGAAGCCGTGGCCGAAGTGGTGGAACACGCCCAGATTGCCACTTTGCTGCTGCCCGGTATCGGTACCGTCCACGACCTGGACAACGCCTACAAAGCCGGTGCCCGCATTGTTCGTGTCGCCACTCACTGCACCGAAGCCGATGTCTCCAAACAGCACATCGAGCACGCAAGAAAGCTGGGCATGGACACCGTCGGCTTCCTGATGATGAGCCACATGCAAACCCCGCAAGGGCTCGCCGAACAGGCCAAGCTGATGGAAAACTACGGCGCCACCTGTCTGTACGTGGTCGACTCCGGCGGTGCCATGAACATGAACGACATTCGGGACCGCTTCCGGGCCCTGAAAGATGTGCTCAAGCCGGAAACCCAAACCGGCATCCACGCCCACCATAACCTGGCCCTGGGTGTCGCCAACTCCATCGTCGCCGTCGAAGAAGGCTGTGACCGCATTGACGCCAGCCTCTCTGGCATGGGCGCCGGCGCCGGTAACGCACCGCTGGAAGTGTGCATTGCCGCTTTCGACAAGCTGGGCTGGAACCACGGTACTGATGTGTACGCCCTGATGGACGCGGCCGACGACATCGTACGGCCGCTGCAGGACCGCCCGGTTCGCGTTGACCGTGAAACCCTGGCCCTGGGCTACGCTGGCGTGTACTCCAGCTTCCTGCGCCATTCCGAAGTGGCGGCGCAGAAGTATGGCCTGAAGACTGTGGATATTCTCGTTGAATTGGGCAAACGCCGGATGGTGGGTGGCCAGGAAGACATGATCGTGGACGTGGCGCTGGATCTGCTGAAGGCGCAAGAGGAGCAAAAAGCATGAGTAAGACCCTGAGCAATGACCAGATGCTGGCCCTGGCCGAGCACGTAGAAAACGCCGAACTGAACGCCCGCGATATCACCAAGGTCACCAATGATTATCCGGACATGACCTTCGAAGACGCTTACGACGTGCAGTGGGAAATCCGTCGTCGCAAGGAAGAGCGTGGAAACAAGGTTGTGGGCATGAAAATGGGCCTGACCTCCTGGGCCAAGATGGCCCAGATGGGCGTGGAAACCCCGATCTATGGTTTCCTGGCAGATTACTTCAGCGTTCCGGACGGCGGTGTGGTCAACACCAAGGAACTGATTCATCCGAAAATCGAAGCCGAAATCGCCTTCGTGACCAAGGCGCCCCTGCATGGCCCCGGTTGCCATATCGGTGACGTCCTGGCCGCCACCGACTTCGTGATCCCGGCGGTGGAAGTGATCGACTCCCGCTACGAGAACTTCAAGTTCGACCTGGTGAGCGTGGTGGCTGACAACGCCTCCTCCAGCCGGTTTATCACCGGTGGCACTATGGCGAACTTGGCCGATCTAGACCTTAAAACCCTAGGAGTGGTGGTGGAAAAGAACGGTGAAGTGGTAGACGTGGGCGCTGGTGCTGCTGTGCTGGGCCATCCGGCGTCTAGCGTTGCCATGCTTGCTAACCTACTGGCTGAGCGCGGTGAACACATTCCGGCCGGTACTTTTATTATGACCGGCGGAATCACAGCGGCAATTGCGGTGGAAGCCGGAGATAACATCAGCGTTCGCTACCAGGGGCTGGGTACTGTCACGGCCCGGTTCGAATAAGGAGGTTATATGCCCGTTGCCCAAATCAACATCCTGGAAGGTCGTACCGACGAGCAAAAGGAGATGCTGATCCACGAGGTAACCGACGCCATTGTCCGTTCCCTCGGAGCGCCGGTTGAAAGTGTGCGCGTCATTCTCAACGAGATGCCCAAGCAACATTTCGGCATTGGCGGGCAGTCGGCGAAGAAGCTGGGGCGATAAGCCCCGGCGATGATTGCGGATTTTTAGGAGAAGGCAAATGAGCAAACTTCCAGTGTTATTTGTCTCCTGCGATGCGGACAACATCCAGTCCCGGGAACAAGCCGGCTCAGGGCCTGCACGGATGATCTGGGGCAAGCAGTACAAAAGCGTGGTGGTGATCAGCTCCAGTGCCGGCCAAAATGCCCCGGAAATCCTGCAGCTCAAAGGCAGCGGCTCCACCTCGGGCAGGATAAAGGCGCTGCTCTCAGACCAGGGTTTTGAGCCGGAAGTGCATTCACGGGACGTATCGAGCAGGCACCAGTTGTTCCGGGTGCTTCTGGCAGAGGAGCCGGGGGAGTTAACGGAACTCATCCTTAATACCGGTATGAGTGAGCTTGAATACCGGCGAGTCGGGCGGTGTCTGGAGGTGCTTCGGGAACAGGATGTCCTTGTGATCTGCCTCGATGACAAGCCTTGCCATAGAGAAGCAGACGGTGTTTCCCTGCACGACCGGCATTTACGGGAGCTACTCAGTGCCTGGGCACAGGATCAGCAGTGGGTCGCCGTGATGTCATTCAAGGGTGATACTGCGGGGCCAGCCCAAGCCAGTCGCCTGGATGACCCGACGGTGTGCCTGCTCAATGCCGCGTTTACCCTGGGGGGCTCGCAGTTTCCGCAACGGATGTTCAGCAGTGGAATGAACAATGCGGCACAGATGCTGTCCGGATTTGGCTGGATGAGATAGCAACTATGGATAACAACCAGGAACTCACACTCGTACAACCCTCGTTTTCTTTGACTGAACAAGCGTCGCTAAGTTTGCTTCAGGCGGCCATTAACAAGGCTGGAGAGCTGGGCATCAAGGCGACGGTGTCGGTTGTCGATGCCTCAGGGCGTCAGTTGGCTTTCCTTAAAATGGCGGGCTCCTTTCTCGTGTCTTCCGAGCTGTCGCAGAAAAAAGCCATCACGGCGGCAGGTATGGGCCTCAACACGGTAGATCTTGAAAACGTGTTGGCTTCAGCCCCTGCCAGGGTGCTGGATGGCCTCAACCAGGCCGGCGACTTCACCATGATTGGCGGCGGCGTTCCGCTCTACCGGGATGGCGTTCTGGTCGGTGGCATCGGGGTATCTGGGGGTAGCGAAGATGAAGACATCGAATGCGCCCGTTTTGCCGCACAAGCTATTGACCTTGCCAAGGAATCGTAATGGCTCAAGCGCCACTATTGTCAACGCCGTTAAGGCAGCTGGCACAACAGCTTGAGTCCAGAACCCGGACTGGTGAGGAGCTGGTCGAAGCGGCCATTGATGCCGCTAAGACGGGTGATCACGGTGCCTATGTCAGTTGGCGCCCGGAGTCTGCGCTCGAACTTGCCCGTGCCGGAGACAAGGTAAGGGCTTCAGGCGGTAACACCGGGCCTTTGATGGGCATACCTGTGTCGGTGAAAGATCTGTTCGGTGTGCCCGGTTTTCCAACCTATGCCGGTTGCTCCCGTGCCTTGCCAGAACACTGGCAGCAGGCAGGCCCCCTCATTCACGCCCTCCAGTCCCAACTGGCGCCCGTGGTGGGTAAAACCCATTGCGTGGAATTGGCATTCGGAGGGCTCGGTACTAATAGCCACTGGGGAACACCCAGAAACCCTTGGGACAAGCGTGTTCACCGTGTTCCTGGTGGCTCCAGTTCCGGTGCGGGTGTTTCCCTGATCAATGGAACTGCCGCGTTGGCCCTGGGCACCGATACCGCCGGTTCCGTTCGTGTGCCCGCAACGATGACCGGCGTGGCGGGGCTGAAATTGACTGCCGGGCGATGGCCAACATCGCAGATTGTACCCCTGTCGAGTACCTTGGACACGCCCGGGTTGTTGGCGCACCGTGTCGATGACCTGGCATATGCCTTCAGTGCCCTAGACCCGGTTGTCGGGAAACAAGGCAGGCAGCTGCCAGCGGTCCCGGTTCTTGCCAGTCTCACCTTCGGCGTCCCCTCGGCGTTCTTTTGGGAAGACTGCAGCCCCGGCATTGCCGAAATCGTGGAGCAGGCTTTGATGTCCCTGGAAAGGGCGGGTGCCCGGCTGGTTCGATTTGATTTTTCGGGACTCAATGAAATCTATAGCCTGTTTCTTCAGGGTGGTGTGGCGGCGCCGGAACTGGCGGCTTTTATCCGGCAAGAACTGCCGGAGATTATGCCCGCGCTGGATCCTAACGTAGCGGCAAGGTTGCGCACCGCTGAGGAGCTGCCGGCATGGAAATATATCCACAGGCTGGACCTCATCAAGCGCCTGTCAGTCAGCGCCGCCACCGAATTGCAGGGTATCGATGCTCTGCTGACGCCGACGGTTACGCTGACACCGCCTGCGGTGGATAGTCTGGACGAGCCGGGGGCCTACGCGACGGCAAACATACAGGCCTTGCGTAACACCGCCATGGCCAACTATCTGGGCCTGTGTGGACTGACCCTGCCAGTGGGGAAAGATAAAGCGGGGATGCCAGTTGGTTTGCAGTTGTTAAAAGGACCATGGCAGGAAGGCCGGCTTCTGGCGATTGGCCAGGCAGTTGAACGTTGCCTGGGTTTCGGTCCTGATATACTCGGAAGTTGTCCATGAATCCTGTCTGACCAACATCCTGACGTATCGAGGTTGCAGTGGCTGCATTAAAAATACTGATGATCGGTGCTGGCGGCATCGGAGGCTACTACGCCGCAAGGCTGGCTGGAGCTGGCCACCAGGTTGTGCTGACGGCGCGTGGCAGTCACCTTCAGGCACTGAAAGCGGATGGCCTGACCGTTGATTATGAAGGTCGGGTGCTCTGGCATGGTCTTCCTGCCTGTGATCATCAGACGCTCCTTCGGGATTACCATCCGAACGATTTTGATCTAGTTGCCATTGCCCTCAAATCCACGGCGACCGGTGCCCTCATGACCGAACTTTGCGACTGGCTGCGTTCCGGTTCCGTACCGGTGCTGTCATTGCAGAATGGCGTTGATAACGAACCCCTGATTGCCGAAGTGGTGGGTGAGGCGCGTGTGCTCGGTGGCCTGGCCGTGCGCATTGGTGGCCATATTACTGAACCCGGTAAGGTGTTTGCCGAAGGCGTGGCCCAGATCGTGATGGGCGCCTGGCCCGCACAGCAACCGAAAGACGATCCGCGTGCGGATTTTCTCAAGGTTCTGGAAGTTGCTTTTAATGAAGCCGGTATTCCCACCACTATGACTGAAAACATCCGGTATGAACTCTGGCGCAAGTTGGTCATCAACAACGGCATAAATCCACTCTCGGCCCTGACACGCCTGGATACTCGAAGCCTGACTCACCACCCCCAGTTCCGGCACGTTGTATTTGGGATGATGAGTGAAACGGTAGAGGCATCGAAAGCGGATGGTGTAAACCTGACCCGTAAAGATTTGGAAGAAATGTTTGAGTTGATCAGTAGTTTTAACGCGATTAAAACATCCATGCTGATTGACCGGGAAAAAGGCCGTCCATTGGAGTTGGAAAGTATCGCTGGAGCTGTTCTCAGACGGTGTGATGCTCTGGAGGTGGAGGCGCCCTATACCAGCCTGGTAAATGCTTTGCTGAATCATGGTCTCTGACAAACTCCCGCCCATTTGGTCGCTGCATGGCCTCGGCACTGACCCGGAACACCGCATTTCTGACCCTGCACATTGCCCCGTCGCGTTACAGCGTAAAGCGTGTACCCGGTTGGCTGGACCGCCAGCCAGCGGATCAGTTCCCCCGGGCGGGTCTGGTTTTAAGCATTCACTCGGTCTGGCCGCAGATCAATATCTACCCCTACCTGCGGATGCAGAATATCTCGGTGGTCCCGATTGATGCCGCGACCGCGATGATGCCGGGCGGGGAGCGCGTGGCGGTGAACGATATGGCCGGCGGCGAGCCCGGATACTTCTGGCTGAACCCGGCCAACGCACTGGTGATGTTGGGGATTATCCACCGGGACCTGCTGGCGTATGTCGAGCAGAGCTGCCTGTCCCCGGACGCCATGTCCAGGCAAGCCGACGCCCTGAAGCGCAGTTTCGACAGCTCGAGCCAGCAGTTGCGGGGCATCCAGCTGGAGCTGGACCGCAAAATCGGCGCGCTGGAGGCCCTGCAGTTCGCTGTCCGGCGACAGGAGCTGACCCCGCTCGGCCAGGCTAGCTACCTGCCTGAAGTGGCATTCGAGCAGGTGCTGACCGGCGAGTTACCGACGCTGCTGATTACCACGCTTGAGCCGGATCACAGCAAGCTGGCTGACGTTCCTCAGCATGTGTCGATCTGGCATGTGGACGACTTTTCGAAGTATACGGAAGACGGGTTTATCAGCCGTTGGGAGCGTAACCTGAGTGAGTTGCTGCGGTAAACCTTGGCAAGCCCCCGATGCAATAGACGCCTGATAGCGTCACCCTAAACGAACGGCGACGCCCACTACATTGCACCTTCGACTTCATTTCTTGCGTGCACACAGTGCAAGTGTTACCCGCGAGTTTGAATGTCCGCTTTGCGACCAATGTGGCCACCAGGGCACCGCAATGAGCTCGGTCGATCGCTTTTCAAGAGTGTCCGAGGTTCAGGATCATCAGTTCATCCGCCCCGGTGTGGCCCGGCCATGCATCGTTATTCGAAATAATCTCAAACCTATATCACCTCTGTGAACCAAGGCACCAACGGTGCCTTCCCTCCCATTCACAGAGGTCTTTCCCCATGAACGAACAATGCCCCAAGTGCCTGTCCGAACGTATTGGCAAGAACAACTATGGCAAGAAAGCCGCTGGTGTCGTCGGCGCGACAGCCGGCGCTTATGGCGGTTATGCGTCCGCCATTGCAGGCGCTCGGACTGGAGCGATGGTTGGTGCCGTGGCCGGCCCGGTAACGGGGATCGGTGGTGCAGTCATTGGCGGCTTGCTTGGCGGTGTCACCGGTGTCTCCGCTGGCATCATTCTGGGTGATGTGCTGGATGAGCAGGTGCTGGATAACTACCGCTGCCTGGAGTGCGGTCACTCCTTCAGCAGAGAATCGGAGCCCGAAGACGAAAGCCCCAGTACCCCCACTTCCCAGTTTCCAAAGGAGTAACCTTATGGCCCATCTCATCGAGCAAATGGCCTACGTTGGCCAAACCCCTTGGCATGGCCTGGGGAATGAACTGACCTCCAATCAACCGCTGGAAGTCTGGGCCAGGCAGGCAGGCCTCGACTGGCAGATCAAGGAGAGCCCCGTCAGGTTTGTAACCAATGCCGGAGGCACCTTGGGCGAGATCCTGTCCTACCCGGATTCCAAAGTGCTGTATCGCTCGGATACCAAAGCGCCGCTCTCGGTCGTCGGTAACCGCTTCAAGGTTGTGCAGCCAGAAGAGATCCTGGAGTTCTATCGGGATCTGACTGAGATATCCGGTTTTGAGCTGGATACGGCTGGTGTTCTGAAAGGTGGTCGTAAGATGTGGGCATTGGCGCGTACCGGTCAATCCGGTGTGCTGAAGGGTAATGACCAAACCAATGCCTACGTGCTCTTGGCGACCGCCTGCGATGGCACCATGGCCACAACGGCACAGTTCACCAGTATTCGTGTGGTGTGCAACAACACCCTGGCGGTAGCCCTGAAAGGTGCGACTGCAAACGCAGTGAAGGTGAAGCACAACACCGCCTTCGATGCGAATCTGGTCAAGAAGCAGCTGGGGATCTCTGTCTCTGCCTGGGATGACTTTATGTATCGTCTCAAAACGCTGAGCGAGCGCAAGGTCAAAGCCACGGAGGCCCGCAATTACTTCCTCAAGGTGTTCACTGAGGATGTTAAGGACGGTGTGGGCAAAACCAACGAACGCTCTATGGCTAAAGCACTGGCGCTGTATGAAGGCGAGGGCATGGGCGCGGCCCTGGCGTCATCCGATGGCACAGCCTACGGAATGCTGAGTGCTGTGACGGAATTCATCGATCACCATCGCCGGGCCAAAACCGTTGACCACCGAGTGGACTCTGCCTGGTTTGGAACCGGAGCTTCGGTAAAGAATCGGGCGCTTGAACAGGCCATGTCGCTAGTAGCCTAAAACCCACTACTTAAAACCAAAACGTCATAAAGCCCACCGGAGCATTGCGCTCTGGTGGGCTTTTTTTATGTCTGGAGGAAACACCATGGGCATGACTGCAAAAGCAATTCACAAGCAACGTCCAGCATTAAGGCTGGTCTCCACCAAGGATCTCAGTCGGGATGAATGGCTGAAGGTGCGTAAGCAAGGCATTGGCAGTAGCGATGCGGCTGCTGCGATTGGCATGAATCCTTATCAATCCCAGCTTGAACTGTGGATGGTCAAGACGGGCAGGGATGCTGGGTTGCCGAAACCGGATCCTGACGATCCTAGTTCTCCGGTTTACTGGGGGCATGTGCTTGAACCCATCGTAGCTGAGCAATACAGCCAGCAGACAGGCCGAAAGGTGCGCCGAGTGAACGCGGTGCTGCAGCACCCAGATCCGGATAAGCATTGGATGCTGGCTAACCTCGATTACTCCGTCGCCGCCGACGACGAAGTGCAGATTCTGGAATGCAAAACAGCAGGTGAGTTCGGATCAAGGCTATGGAAAGACGGTGTGCCGGATTACATCCAGTGTCAGGTTCAGCATCAGTTGGCGGTCACCGGAAAACAGGCGGCGGATGTGTGCGTTCTGTTGTGTGGTCAGGAGCTGAAGATCTTCCGAATTGAACGGAATGAAGAACTCATCGAGGCGATGATTGCGCTGGAGCGTGAGTTCTGGACGTTCGTAGAAACGGATACTCCACCACCTGCAGACGGAACCGATTCTGCCGACAGGGCATTGCGTCATTTGTACCCGGTAGATCAGGGCGAAACCTTGGACTTCAGTCAGTGCAACGAGCTGTCTCAGGCGTTCGGCGAGCTTCTGGCTATTCGGTCTGAAATGGAAACCCTGAAGTCCACAGAATCACACCTCAAGCAGCGAATACAAAGCCAGATGGGCGAGGCCTCAAAGGCCACCTTCCCAAGCGGCAGTGTTAGCTGGAAACGAAGCAAGGATTCCGTTGGGCTGAATACTAAGAAGCTGCTCCAAGACCAGCCTGAGCTTCTGGAGCGCTATCCACTCACCAGGCCGGGAAGTCGGCGATTCCTTATCCAAGCATAAACACCCCCTTGGCCACGCGGGTATGACAAGCGCCCCGTGGCCCTTTTTCAGGAGAGTCATCATGATTAAAGGTTTAGCGATTACGCCGCCCGTGTTGGGGCGCATCAGTATTGGTCGAGTCGTTGAGAAGAACGGCATCCGGCTTCCGCAAAAAGACAATCAATTCACCATCACCTCGCAGATACAGGAGAAGGATGGGTGGGTGCTCCACCCCATGGACGAAGAGCTGAGAAAGGACGCGCCAAACGGCAAGCTACGAACTATTCCGGTGCGCATGCTGTTCAACGAAGCGGATCTCAACCTGCGGGCGGAATACACCATGTTCGACCGGAAAAGCGGACGGCCGATCTGTGTAGGTAATGGCGATACATGCAGGCGCCTCACGCAGTCGGGAGTGCAGTCGTTACCATGCCCCGGCCCAACGTTGTGTGAGTTTGGTAAAGGTGGGCTATGCAAGCCCTACGGTCGTTTAAACGTTAAGGTGGGTGATGACGATGACTTGGGTACGTTTATCTTCCGCACCACGAGCTACAATAGCATACGGACACTGGCGGCCAGGTTGAGTTATTACCAGGCAGTCTCTGGTGGTTTGTTGGCATACATGCCGCTGGAGTTAAAGCTACGAGGAAAAAGCACGACACAAAGTCGCCGCACGCCGATTTACTATGTGGATTTGGTTATCAAGGAAGGGGTGTCATTGCAGGAGGCTGTGGCTGAAGCACAGGAGAAGGCCAGGCAAATGAAAGAGGAGGGAGTTGATCAGGCCGCGCTGGATGGTGCGGCTGCGAAGGGGTTTGGGAATGCGTTGTTCGAGTACGATGAGGATGAAGTGACGCAGGTGATTGAGGAGTTTTATCCCCCCGTGACGAAAGACAGTGTTTTAGAGAGCTCATCAGTGGTGTCAAATTTACGAAATGATCTGAATGCCAGTCGATCAGCCTCTGTTTAAAGTTCGGAGTGTGGCCTTGTAAGGCCACACTCCGAAACTTTTTTTAATTTCTAAATTTCAAGGTATTAGCCTGCACAATGTCGGCATATTCCCAATGGGGCTTGGTTCTGAATAAGACTGTTAGCTCCAGATTTTAAAGCCCGGCTGCTGGTTGATCGTCCAAAGCGCGGGCTTTTGTCGTTTTTCTTTGTAGGATGGCATTAATGACCACGAGGAGCGCGAAATGAGGGCCGATAAGAAGTAAACAACAGTGCGGACCTTTGCTGGGAGCATGGTTAGCAACTGGCTTAGCATCAATCGCTACCAGTTTCTTCGTCATTGATCCGAATACCCGCTTTTGCGGTCGTAAAAAAGTAGTCGACATTACCAGCAGGCGCTGCAGCAAAGTGTTTTTTTGCGAACCTGATTCTCATGGCCTCATCCCAATCTAGGTCATCGAGATTAGTAGTACTCTTGGTCTCGCGTACTAGGTAAAGGCGTTCGGTACCGTCATCCTCATATACGATTGCCCAGTCGGGTGAATACTCGCCAACAGGGGTGCGAATTTTAAAGCGCCTTGGCAACTTGGTGAAAAATTTCACTTTGTCTGTACTGTTTTCAAGCATCGCGGCGAAATCACGTTCAACGATGCTGTCGTAAACAACATGGTCGAAGAGATTTGCCCCGTCTTCTGGGGCCTTGACGACGCCATTCTTTAAGGCGATACCCTTTCGAGGTTGAGGAGGATTCTGCTCCTCGGCTTCGAGGAAAACGACCTTCGCATCCCACCAGTCTTCTTCGCTGTCGGGTTCGTACCCTACGTGCTTAACCATTTCCTCAATAGTGACTGTTCGAATTGCATTTGAAAGGATTCGAGCCCACCGTTCTGGATCGTCAATAGCACGCGCTTGTAGCTTATTTGGAACTGCGGTGATAATTGCGGCGATTGTTTGGTGTGTTAGGTGAAGGGGGAACTTTGTTGAAAGAAGCTGATCTTCGACCAATTGAACAATGTTTGGAAGTCGTTGGCCTACAATAGTAACTGAACTTCCGGCGCTTTCAGCTACCGCCTCATCATTGGTGATAACTTTTCCATCATCGTCATACATCAGCTCCGCCGACTGGACGATATTAGTGCGTTTGGCAAGAAATTTGATGTCATCTAAATGTTCAGATTCAGCGACAACGGAAGGTAGAATTGAGGAGTCAATTTTCACTCGGTAGCGAGCCTTGTAACGAATACGCTCCCAAATTTCTTTGAACTCAGGGCTTAGGAATTTTTCCTCTCTTCGCCTGATCGTAATTGTATTGTCGGCGTCACTCGGCTCAGGGCCAGTATCGGAGCCAGACGCTGTGTATTCTTTATTAAGTCCATCACGGAACTCGCTAAAGGTTTCGTCGACCACGAGTGTCAGGCGACATATTGACGAGTCGGTGACCCGCCGCCCATTTTCATCTACAGGCAAGCGTAAACCTCGTCCTATTTGTTGGCGGCGCTCGATCTCTGATCGACTGTGGCGTAAAAAACCTACTTGAAATACGTTAGGGTTATCCCAGCCCTCCCTAAGAGCAGAGTGTGAGAAGATGAACGCGCGCGGATTATCCTTTGTCAGAATTAATTCCTTGTTGGCAATGATTTCTTCAAATGCTCGAGCTTGCTGTTCCTGCGCCTCTTTTGAGGCCCCGTTCGCATCTTTGTACAGGCCTGTTTTTGTAGACGGGAAGTAGTGGACCCTGAGTGTTGAGGGGTCTGGGCATGTTTCAGGGACGTTGCCCGCTCGCTCCCATTCTTCACGATAAATCTTGTCGAACAACTTTGGTAGAATAGGATCTGGTTGGGCTTCGGAGGGCCAGTAGTCAGCGACCCGCTCCACGAAGAAAAGAGAAAGTACTTTAACATCATAGCCGACATCGTAAATGTGAGTCTGCCGCTGGAGGTGAGCGCGAATCGTGTGACGGATCTGATCTTGCCAGATAGTCATGCGATCGACGCCGGCTTCTTCGCCTACACCGAGAGTTACGCCGTTCTCGAAAATAATTCTATCAGGCTTCCGCTCAAATCTATCGACAACCATGCCGCGGTACTGACTAAGGCCGTTGGAAACTTCAAAGAGATCGTCTCCGTTCTGAAGGACGGCCTCCGTCCTCTTCGGACCGTTGGACGAGTTCATGTCAATCATGATTTCGGCGAATAGTCTCTTCGCCTTCGAGCGAATCTTGTCTACTCGTAGATACGGTTTTCCTGAATCAGCAGCGGCAATGCCTTTCACCGAAACGCGCTTTACTAAGCCCATTTCCGTAGCGGCCTTCGGTCCAAGTCGATGCACCAAATTAAACTTCTCGGCATGGGTGGCGCTATATCGCAGCACGAAAATTGGATTGAGCGTTGCGATAGCTTTTTTTCGAAGGTCAGTTTTGAAATTTTGTGGTTCGTCAACGATGACTACAGGATTAGTGCCGGAAATAGATGACATGCCACTGCCGGACTCCCCCCAGAGTTTTGGTTGTTCGGCTTCTTGATATATGACTCCCGTATCTGGCTTGTCAATAGTCTGCACACTGGCAACAAGGAATTGGATGGTGTTGCTAGGTTCCAGAAAGTCGTCTAGCGCGGAGCTTTCACCGAGAACGCCCCAGCGGTATTTTAACGATGGAAACTTTGGTTGAAAGTGTTCCACGGTTTGCTCGAAGGTTTTGATCACCCCAGCTCGAATTGCCACGGAGTGCGTGAGAATAACGAATTTTCGAAGGCCGTGTGTCTGAGCCAGTTGTAATGCCGTGGCTATGTAAACATATGTTTTTCCAGTGCCGGTTTCCATCTCGACTGAGAAGTTTGGAAAGTTGCGGGAGGCTCCCTGCAAGTCACCTTCAACGTCAAGAAGTTCGAGGTGAGACTGTTTTTCGACACCATCCTCACGAGCGGTCACGGCAGCTAGTTGATCGGTTAGGGTTTCCCGGTCAAGCTTGTAAAGAGCATGCCCATCTGCCCCGGGTGCCTGGCCAACAAGAGTCTTTTTCGGAGGAGTTAGAGCTCCCTCGAAAAGTTCGGTAATCGCATCGATTGCGGCTGTTTGATGGGGTTGGTTCTCAAAGTGAAACTTCACGGGGAACACGCTCCAATAAAACAAGGTTCTTTTGTAGGCGTGGTGCAAGTGTCAGGGTCGTAGAGTCTTCTACCTTGTCGCCACGCAAAATCAATGTGTCACGGCTCCCTAATTTAAGCTCGTCAGCTGTCTCGATAGTGAAAGCATTGAGCGACACGAACAAGCGACCTGAGGCAGCATCATCTCCCTCGATAGGGGAGAATTCGTAGACCTTAACTCCGCTTATGTCATGAGCCTTCACTTGGGAATTAAGCATGGTATCGGTTGACTTCAATACGAGCTCCCATGCAAGCGCATCATCATCAGCCCCATCGACTACCGGGGGCATCTGGTAGTTGAGTAATGACTCTTGAACATAGGCTTCCCCGCTAAGATTTTCTGTGGCGACGACAGGCGCTTCTATGATGAGATTGGTTGGGCGCGCACGAAATACGCGGAATCCCAGCGAGTCGTCTCCAATCGACTTAGCGGCACGACGGAGTCGCTCGGCTGTAATATCAAAAATAGTTTTGTAGCCGGCCTTTATAGCATTTTTCCCCGACTCCTCTGATTCGTTCGGTTTCTCCGGAGCCTGCACTAAGACCCAGTTTCGAGTTTGGTCTTCGCGGGTGTTTTGCTCCCAAATGGCGTGGCCTGTCGAGCCGGAACCAGCGAAGAAGTCAATGACGAGATCGCCGTTGTTAGTTAGTGAGTGTATGAGTCGAGCCAGTACATCTGTACTCTTCGGGTCGTCAAAAACCTTGGCACCCATAAGCTCATCTAGCTTCGCGGACGCTGCGCGGCGGTCACGATAAAAAACTGAAGGTGGCGCCCAGTTCTCGCGAGAATGCAAGTAGGCTTTAATTTGTACGCGTTTGGACATGTCCTCTGGGTAAACCAAACGGCCATCAGCGTCGAGTTCTTCCATTTTAGCCTTCTCGTAGCGCCACCCGTTTTTGGGCGGGCTATACCCTTTCCAATCGTAAACGAGGTTCTCGCGGTAGTTCGGACTGGATATGTTATCCGAAAACCAAACACCTCGGCTGTCGATGTGATTGTAGTGAGAGTGAGCCTTTGACGGGTCGTCGTCGGAGAGTGACTTGTACCACTCACGAAGTTGAGTTGTCATCAGTTTATAGTTGGTGCCGTGGGCAGCCCGAAGCTCCTCGACCTTAGCATATATCGGCTCGAGGCCTTCCTTACGCTCACGCCAACGAATATCGTTGGCCCTTAACCACTCCCTATCACGAGCATAAACAAGGATGTAGTCTTGGCCGCCTCCCGTAAGTTTGGCATCGCCTTTGCGTGCACCCCGCCACGTAAACATATCAACGAAGTTAGAGGCACCGAAAACTGCATCAAGAAGTAGTCGCAGGTGGTGGACTTCATTGTTATCAATCGATGCTAGGAAAACTCCATCGCGACGGAGTAAATGACGTGCAACGACAAGGCGCGAAAACATCATGCTCAGCCAGGGTGAGTGTTTTTTGCCTGCCGTCTCAAGTTTGCTTGTCTGGGCATTGCCCTGTTCGTCAACTTGGCCAGATTGTCTAAAGTACTCGCTTTCCGGAATGGAAAAGTTATCGCCGTAGGTGAAAGTGTTGCCAGTATTGTAGGGCGGGTCGATATAGATTAGCTTGGCAGCGCCGCTATAGCCTGACTTTAAGAGCTTGAGTACCTGGAGGTTGTCACCCTCGATCAGAATGTCCCGAGCAGTATCCCAGTTTAGTGAGGCTTTTTTATCGGGTTCAAGGGTTGCAGTTGTCGCGGCACGAGCATCGATACGGGCTTGCTCAATGCCCGGCCAGGTGAATGAAAATGTAGAGTTAGGTTGTTTGGTGATCCCAAGTGCAAGAAGGAGCTGCTCAGCGTCAATCTCACCATCAAGAAAGGCTGAAGGTATCAAGTCTTGTAGTTTTGAAAGCAATTCCTGACTTAATTCGGAGGTGGAGGTAGGAATGTTACTTACGGTAGGCATCGCTTCTGCTCCCTACAAAAATATTGATTTTGATTGCTTTCATTGTTGATGGTCCATCCGATTTACGGCGCGATTGTCACACAAGGTATCGCTCAACGGGTAAAGGAACGAAGAGCGTGAAATTATCATATTGAATCTCTTTTTTTGCGAAGTTCTCTGAACTTGTCAAACTAGATCCGCAACTATCTGGTTTTGCGTAATTTTGTCGTGTCAGAGTAGCCTATTTCGAGCGTCGTCAGAAGTCGTGCTTCACCTATGATGCAAATCTCTATGCCCTGAAAATATTTTTGTGTTGCTAGGGAGCACTGACGAGCCTGAATGGAGGTCGCTTCCAGGGTGTAAAAGAAGAGCGAAAGCGAAGCCAAGCCTCTCCTTGGCGGTCACACCACTAGGCAGGTGTCGCGTTCTCCTGGCATCCATGCCGAAGGTGAGCCGAAATGCTTGTATGACAGGTCTTATCAACTCCCCCCCCCCCCATTTTTTTTCAGCTTCGACTCGTTCCAAAAGCCCGCATTCCATTGCCGTATTGTTTGGTATCTGCCTTGCACATGTAGGAAGCGCGATGGAAAGCTTCGTTGAATTGCTCGTCATTGCCCCTATCGATCCAATACACCGGGTGACTCGATACGTAGATCAACGGCTGTTCCCGACTCCACTCCAAGCCTAGCGCGCTGTGCCAGGAGCGGGAAATGCGATTGAAAAGGTTTTCATTAGGCGAACATGCTTTGCCGAGCATGTGGTAAACATCGCGCCTAAGGATCAGAAGAAAATGATAATGAGGCTTTCCGTTGGTGCCAACCTCCCGGCACCAGACGTAGCGCACCTTGGTGTCGGGTGCCCAGCCTGCTTGGCATTTGCGCTCCCGGTCGTGCTCGATGGTGGCCTTAAGGGATGCGATGAACCGCTTGATTAGTTTCTTGTGATCCTCCGCTGTCATCCTGTCGCTGATCGCGGTAGGGATGACTGGATCAAAGCGGACTGCTAGCACTCGAGGGTAGTCACACACCGCATTCACCAGCGTGGTATGGAGTGCCCCGAGATACTCGGTCACCATTGGTAAGAACATTGTTTGAACGGGCATGCCGCCGAATGAGTCGAAGGCATGCAGGTGGAGGTTGCGGTTGGACGGGTGTCGCTTTGGCATTTTTTATCACCGGTAATGTAGGTAAGCACACATGAATGGCTGGGTGTGGGCGTTTGTTTCAGTCACAGTGAATCCACCAGCTGTGTGCTGGATTCAAATGGTTGATGGTTAGGTTTCTTCTTGGATTAGGAGCGGGGCTTGGTGTCCCTCCCTACTTGGAGGATTGTTGGTAGTAATAATTAAACAGTGGTCGCAAATGATGATCTGTTTATCGTAGATGCGCGTGGAAGTTGATGTTCAGTGGTGGTAGGTGGTGGAATATCAGCTCTGCAATTAAATCAATGTCTTAACGCTTTAAAAGCCTTCGCTATCTCTTAATTCGATTATGCCGCGTATCCAAGCATCGATCTCGCTCTCTACCCAGGCAACAGCACGGGCGCCGAGTTTGATTGGCTTCGGGAATGCTTCTTCACTGATGTATTTGTAGATCGTAGATCTGGCGAGACCTGTGCGGCTCATGACTTCTTTGATGCGGATCAGTTTCATGCTCATGACGGACTCCTGTGTTCGTTCATGACATGACGCAGGCCAGTATTAATTTAATTCGCGAGTGATTTCTGGAGGCAGGGCTCGGAGTAGGGGAGGCAGGGAAAGTCTTACATCCGGTATCATTAAGATCCTGTTAGAGGGCGCGTCATAGCCAAAACCCGCAGGATTTCGGAAGTACACTTTGATGTGCCAGTATGTCTGCGCTCCTATGTGGGCGGGTTCAATCACGAAATAGCCCTTCGCGTAGTCGGTGTCTCTATCGCATATTTTCAAATTGTGTTGGATCTCTTTCGCGATGTGGCAGGCTAATTGATAGAGTGAGAGGTAGATGCCGGTGGTGATGCCTTCGCCATTTCTCGCGGCCGTGACCAAAGAGGAGCAGTCATGCTCGATAGCTTTAATGACAGGAATGATTGGAGCGGGGGGAGTAAGTTGTTTGCGTGTCACCTCATCCCAGTGGGTCGACAGAAACTCCATGGCATATCCCAACAGGTGGGCATGGACAGAACTCTCAATTCCCACCCTTTGTAATTCTATCAAGCTTGTGGCTTGTTCTTGAGTAAGCGGAGGGAGCAGGGACTGTACGTTTTGGTGGTAATATTCAAGTGCCCTTAGAAATGGGAGCGCCCCCTTTGACCGCAGCTCCGGTTTGAGCAATGGATACCCGCTATCACACGAGGTAAAAGCACTCTCTATTTTTTTGGTTATTACGCTTTGATGTTTGATTAGCTTTGCCTTTGCAGCTGCGGCTTTGAGGCTTCCAGATATAACGTTGTAGCTGTTCCTCCCGCCTCCTGTCCCCACCCATGTCGTTAGAGCCAGCGATTCTTCGCCCATCAAGAGCTCGTGACCCAGGTTGAAGAAGTAAGCCGAGCGAATGCTGCTCTTGCCCTGATGGCTGCTCGCCCCAGGGACAATGCGGTTAATGAGCCCCAGCTTTTTCAGTTTGGATAGCTGGCTTCGTAGTCTCTCTCGGGTCATTCCCGTTAACGCGGTCAGTTGTCTCAAGCCAAGACCGGTGACGACGCCTGGTGTTCTAGCGTGCGCTAATAGGACTGCTAGCAACCAATAGGTGCCCGGTGCGATATTTTTTGCGCGCTCGTCACCTGTCATCAGGTTGTGAGAGTGGCCTGCTCGGGGGGAGGTGGTATTGATGCCTCGCTCGAGTAGCGCTTCGATTTCTGGTTGATGGGGCGACCGAGGGGTTGCCTCAAGGTTTCCTAGGTAACGCTGAAAATCGCCTGAAATATGAAGGCGCGAAATAGGGCGACCTTGTTTTTGCCTTACCTTTTCATCCAAGACAATGCCCCTGTTTTCCAGTTCTTCTAGCGCGGATCTTGCGTGTCGATGAGCCATGCCGAACTGGCGATAAAGCTTAAGCCTTGGCTTGGCTATCGCATTTTTAAGTCCCGCTAAGGCCGACCATTGGAGTAAAAGCCAGCGTGCTTCTGGGCTGAGTTTTAAGTCAGGGGTATGAAGTAGTTTGGGTTCCATGCAGCTCCCCTAGATCGATTTTATAGGTGCGTCGAACGGAGCATAATACATTGTGAGATTACAGTGTGAGAAAAATCTGATAAGTTTCTCGTGTTTAATCTGTTTCCTGGAGAAGCTGGAATGGAGCGTCAGGGAGAGTTATTTGGAACATTGCTTTCTTGGGTTAGTTTGTCCCAGAAAGATCAAGCGCATTGGATAGTGAGTTACCTGTTACGCACCCAATCCAACAGTGCGCTTGCCCAATACTTGAAGGGGGAGGGTGTCTCTGCGGAAGGTTATTATCGGCACGCCGTTATAGGTGGTCAGGGGGCATTAGAGTCTGTTGTGCAGGCGAGAATCCTGGATAGTAAATCGCGCGACCTAATTCAGCGTGATTGGCAGTCGGAAAAATTTATTGGACGCATGCGAGGGGCTTGGTATCAGAAGAGGTATCGAGAAAAAAGTGTTAAACAGGTTAGTTTTCAGCTATCCCAGGATGTAGCCGATAAGGTTGACAGAATTGCCCGTGATAGAGGGCAGTCAAGGACACACACGCTGGAACAGATGGTTCTCGATGGTGTGGATGCCTTTGATGTGGGAAGCAAACGATTCGCCCGACGGGCCGAAAAGCTGCAGCTGGAGTTGGAAAAGGAGCAGCGAAACGCTCGAGCGACTGAGCGTACATTCAATCAGTGGTCAGAAAACCTCCTAAAGGCGCTTGCTGAAGAAACGGTAACTCGTTTCTGTTGCTACGATTGGGGTGATAAGAGCGACGAAGATCTGATTGCTTCATTTGAGAGGATGATTGAGATTAGGGTTGCGGAGTTGGCGCCGGAAGAGGTCCTTCTAAGGGGGCGAGGGGGTAGGAAGAAGCCGGTTAAAGATTATTTCATTGAATGTTTGTACAAGTCGCTGAAGGGTTGATGCTAATGGTAGATTTTTTCGACCCTCCCTAGAAGTCTCGAAAGAAAGTGCTCTGGCTATTTGGGTAGTATATTGGGTAGTAAGTGCCGTTTTCAGATGTTATGAGTTTTGTTATTATAATGTTTTTAAAGGGTTTTATTTTTATGCTCAATGTGCAGGTGCAGAATATAGAGTGATTCAGCGCCGGCCTGATCAGGCCGGCGCCAGATTGTGTAGCGGCTCCGGCAACTGCAATATCACCCGCTGCCGACTGAGAGGGCAGTCAAATTCAAGGCTGACAGCCAGTAGTTGCAGGGGCACTCGCGCCGGTTTGCCGTAAAGTCGGTCGCCAACAATGGGGTGTCCAATGCTTTCCAGGTGTTTGCGGATCTGGTGTTTACGGCCAGTTTCGATGATTACCTGCAGAAGGCTGGTCTTGTCCGCTTCATTGATGCGTAGAGTGTATACGCGACTGATGGCGGCTTTACCGTCAACCGGTGTGTCGATCAGTTGATCTTGTGTATTAATAACGCCCGATACACTTGCCAGATAATGCTTGGTCATGGTGCGCCCGGCAAAGCATTGAGAAAGCGCGCCGGCAGCTTTCGGGTCATGAGCGATGAGCATTAGCCCAGCGGCATCGGCATCCAGTCGATGAACAAGGTGGCAAGGGCGTTTGAGCTTAAGCTCTACACAGCGCAACAAGCTGCAGTGATCGCCCCATTGTGAGCCTTGTGCCAATAAGCCGTGAGGCTTGAACCAAACACTGTAGCGGTTGTTATCTGCCACCAAGGTTGCCGCTTCAGGTTTTCGCACTAATACATTCTCATCATAATAAAGCTGCAACCGGGTGCCTGCCTTGAGTTCCTTGGTTGCGCGCCGAAGCCGTACTTGCTTGCCTTTTACCACCCACCAGCAAGCGCCTTTGTTCATGGCGTCTTTGATACGCTGGCGCGAAAGCCCTGATGCTTGGCTCAGTGCTTCACTAGCAGTTACGGGCTGATCTGTCGTGATGTCGAATTTTTTGCGCATTACTGGCCGGCATCTCCGGGTTTGATGGCAAGCAGGTCGGTTCTCAAGTGAGTGAGTACTTTCTCTGCAGTGTTGCCAATTACTCTAGCCTTTAGGCCGGTTTTACCGCTGGTGCCAATCACCACCATATCGGCTTTCAGCTGGCTGGCCACACTTGGGATAACCTTGTGTGCTGGGCCCGCGGTCATGTGGATTTGGTCGCGACTCAGGCGCCAAGTGTTGCACAGATGCGTAATGGTTGGCTCCAGTGCTTCTTTTCGCTTTTGCTCGTGTTTGGCTACATTGACGATTTCAAGATCCGCCAGCACTTCAGAAATATGCAGTGCGTGAACCAGATGCACGTCGGCCCCTAAAGCTTTAGCTAAAAGACTGGCCTGCTCGATGATCTTTGCATTGAGCGCTTTTTTTACCGGCTTGGTTGAGCTCAGGTCTACCGCCGCCAGTATCGGGTGGGCGCGGTGCCACTTCTGCTCTGCAACCAGCATGACCGGCACTGGGCACTCCCGAATCAGGTGCCAATCGGTAGGCGTATACAGCAAGGTTTCTGATCGGCGCCCGGTTTTAATCACGGCTTTGAAGCGGTTGGGGTGGCAGTGTTCGATAATCCATTGATGTATGTTCTTTTCCCAAACCGTGTGCGTGGTGACGTGTAAATCGCTGCAGTTCGAAAGCGCCAGCATCTGATCCAGCCACCGCTGGCGCAGCTCAATGAGGGCGCCTCGGGCACGCTGTTGCACCACAGGGTCTGACGGTAGAGCGCCAAGATGCTCATGGGTGAAGGACACGATTTCCAAGTGGGCGCCGGTGGCGCGCGCCAGTTCGATGCCCCGGGCCAGGGCCTTTTGATGCTTGTGGGCCGGGTCCATGACAATCAGAAGTTTATCCATGCTGCCTTTCCGTCATTTTGCTGTGCTTGAGTTTTATTCCGTGGTGTTCAAATGCCGCTGCCTTGATATTACCAGTTGTCGAGTCTCTGGGATGCGGTGTTTGGTCAAAGGCCGTATAATTGACGGTTTTCCGGGCCAGCAGTAATGTCGGCCAGATCCAGTTCAGGAGTTGTCGAGTCATGAGCCAGGCCGGTGAAACGGGTACGCTGTTTGTTGTTTCTGCGCCATCGGGTGCTGGCAAGACCAGCCTTGTAGCAGAAATGTTGCGTGCAGATCATAAGCTGGGGGTGTCTGTGTCCCACACCACTCGCCCCATGCGTGAAGGTGAGAAAAACGGCGTTAACTACCACTTTGTTAGCCGTAACGAATTTGAAACCATGATTGGCCGTGGCGACTTCCTGGAGCATGCCGATGTTTTCGGTAATTACTACGGGACCTCTCAAGTGTGGGTCCGGGAAATGCTGGTTAGTGGTCGGGATGTCATCCTCGAGATTGATTGGCAGGGTGCTGCGCAAGTGCGCCACCTTATTCCAGAGTGTGTGAGTGTGTTCATCGTGCCGCCTTCGTCTGAAATCCTGCGAGATCGCCTGGAAGGCAGAGGCACGGATGCGCCAGATGTGGTGGAGCGCCGGTTATCTGAAGCCCGGGAAGAGTGCAGCCATGCTGGGATGTTTGACTACTTGGTGGTGAATGATGACTTTCGGGAAGCGCTGGCGGACCTGTTGGCAATTGTACGCAGCCAACGTCTGAGAATGATTGCCCAGCAGGCCCGGCACAGGCAGTTGCTCTCGGGGCTATCTGGTGCAGGCGAGAGCCCGGCGTGATACGGGCTTTTGCTGTATACAAATTGTGCCGCTGGCGGTAAACTACGCGGTCTGCTAAATCAGTCATTTTATTTTGTCGGGGAAGTTATGGCACGAGTTACCGTTGAAGATTGTCTGGAACATGTAGATAACCGTTTCCAGTTGGTCATGCTAGCTACTAAACGTTCCCGTCAGCTTGCCACCAAAGGTGCCGAGCCGATGGTCGCAGAAGAAAACGACAAGCCTACGGTTATCGCCCTGCGCGAAATTGCTGGCGGCTTGGTTTCCCGCGATCTGCTTACTGAAATTGAAGAAGAGTAAAGCGTAGCGGACATAAGATGGAGGTGTGGTGTCGCTTGAGGCTACGGTAGAGGGACTGGCAAGTGAGCTCAGTACCTATTTAGATACCAATCGCATTAATCAGGTGCGAAGAGCCTACTATTATGCTGAGCAGGCCCATGAAGGCCAGATGCGTAAGAGCGGCGATCGTTATATAACCCATCCCCTCGCAGTTGCCCATATTCTTGCTGGCCTCAAGCTCGATCACCAGAGCTTGATGGCCGCTATGCTTCACGACGTAATAGAAGATACCGGCATTCCCAAAGACGCGCTTTCCGAGCAGTTCGGCGAGGATGTGGCGGAGCTGGTAGACGGCGTCAGCAAACTCACTCAAATAGAGTTCCGCACCCGCGCGGAAGCTCAGGCAGAAAACTTCCAGAAAATGACCTTGGCTATGGCTAGGGACATCCGAGTTATTCTGGTGAAATTGGCGGATCGGCTGCACAACATGCGCACTCTAGGGCCCATGCCCTATGAAAAACGCCAGCGCATTGCCACAGAAACCCTCGATATATACGCCCCCATCGCCAATCGCCTCGGTATGCACGCGATCTCCACCGAGCTGGAAGACTTGGGTTTCTCATCCCTGCACCCAATGCGCTCCCGCTACATCTCCAAGGCCGTTGATAAGCTGCGTGGTAGCCACCGTGAAATAATTGAAGACATCCGGGGCCGATTGCAGGAAAAATTGGAAGAGCGTGGCCTTCCTGGTCGCATACTCGGGCGTGAGAAGCACTTGAACAGCATCTATAACAAGATGAAGTTCAAACAGAAGTCGTTTTACGAAATTATGGACGTATACGCCTTTCGCATCATTACTGGTACGGAGGACGACTGCTATCGGATTTTGGGGGCAGTTCACAGTCTATATAAGCCGATGCCCGGCAGGTTCAAAGATTACATCGCCATGCCCAAGGCCAACGGTTACCAGTCGCTGCACACCACCTTGTTTGGTATGCATGTGAACATTGAAATCCAGATCCGCACTGAGGAAATGGAGAACATTGCCAACGATGGTATTGCGGCGCACTGGATGTACAAAAATGAGCCGAGCCGCGTTACCAGTGTGAACCAAACACGGGTAGACCGCTGGGTGAAGGGTTTGATGGAAATGCGTGAGCGGGCGGATGACTCCCTCGAGTTTATCGAGCACGTAAAGGTAGATCTCTTCCCTGACGAAATCTATGTGTTTACCCCAAGGGGCAAAATTATGGAGTTGCCCAGTGGCGCAACCCCGGTAGATTTTGCATACGCAATCCATACGGATATTGGCAATGCGACCGTGGCCTGCCGTATTAACCGAAATCTGGGCTCGCTGAGCAGGCCGCTTCAGAGCGGCCAGACAGTAGAAATTATTACGGCGCCTGGCGCTCGACCGAATCCGGCCTGGCTCGGTTTTGTGGTCACCGGCAAGGCGAGTAGCAGTATTCGCCATACTCTTAAGAGTCAAAAGCATACCGAGTCGCTGGAGCTGGGGCGTACGCTGCTGAAAAAGTCCCTCAACGGGTTTGGTGCCCGTTTGTCTGATATTGATGATATTCAGAAGCAAGCCGTGGTCAATCACAACCAAGTAAACAGCTTTAATGATCTGATTAGTGATATTGGCCTAGGCAATCGAATGGCGTACTTGGTTGCGCGTCAGTTGGTCAGCGGCGCTGAAAGCGAAGGCCCCAATCGGGCCGCCAAGGACATTCAGGGTGGCGATGATGCACCGGTAACCATAAAAGGAACCGAAGGTATGCTGGTTCACTTTGCCGCCTGCTGCAAACCAATCCCTGGGGATCCGGTTGTTGGGGTGATGGATTCCGGCAGTGGCATGGTTATTCACTCCGACACCTGCTCCCGTTTGCCTGAAGACAACGAAGGCCGCTCTCGCTTGACCCATCTCACCTGGGCCAAGGATATTACCGATGAGTTCTCTGTAGAGCTACGTGTTGAGCTGGAGCGACAGCGCGGCGTGATCGCCGAGGTGGCTAACGCGGTGGCCATGGCGGATGGTAATATCGAGCGTATCAATGTGGACGAGCAAGATGCCCGTTTTGGCGTGGTCAGCGTTGTGGTTAAGGTGCACGGCCGCAAGCATTTGGCTCGCGTAATGCGACGGGTTCGCAACATCAAAGCAGTTACCTCAATCAATCGTGTGAAATACTGAGCCCAGTCAGGGCCGGGTAGTTGACAGCTCCCGTGTGGAACGGCGACGATTAGTGTTTTGGACGAGAGGAAATTACACGGTATGGCCAACAAATCCGTAATCCAGACTGAACACGCACCGCAGGCAATTGGTCCCTACTCCCAAGCTGTAAAGGCAGGTGACACGGTCTATATTTCTGGTCAAATTCCGCTGGTTCCTGAAACCATGGAAGTGGTAGCCGGGGATTTTTCAGCCAAGACCCGCCAGGTATTCGATAACCTCAAAGCGGTATGCGAAGCCGCCGGCGGTGAGCTGAAGGATATTGTTAAAGTGAACATTTACGTGACCGATTTGGCGAACTTTGCTACGGTTAACGAAATCATGGCGACGTATTTTCCAGAGCCATACCCAGCACGGGCCGCTGTAGAGGTTTCAGCTTTGCCCAAAGGTGTCCCGGTAGAGGTGGAAGCTGTGATGGTGCTGAGTTAATTCAGCAATGAACAGCAAGGACTATAGAACAAAGGCGGCCTTGGGTCGCCTTTGTTCGTTCTAGGCCTAGCCCTTCTCGATCATTTCACGGTACCCGGCGCGAAAATCCGGGTAGCGAAAGCTAAACCCGGTTTGCAGCAATCGCTGATTATTACACCGCTTGCTGCCCGCGCGGCCGCCTTTTCTGGCCTCTGCTACTGGCTCGGCGCAGGGAATCTGCTGGCGAACCCAGTCAACCACCTCGTCAAGGCGAACCGGCTCACAATCGCTGGCGACATAGCAATTATCCAGCGGCTTTCCTGAAAGCGCTAATCCGTTAAGGTAGTTCACAACCGCTGCTGCGTCCGCCTCATGAATGCGGTTGCTGAACGGCGCGGGCGTTATTGGGTTCATGCGGCCGGCAATAACCTCCTCGAGAAAACGCCTTCTTGAAGGCCCGTAAATGCCGCTGAACCGGACAATCGTTGTGGGGTGGCCGCTATCCAGTGCCACCTGTTCACCCGCCAGTATCTGCTGGCCCGTGACCCGAGAGGGAGAAGTGGGGCTGGATTCATCCACCAAGCTGTCGTCATTCTGGGAATAAACGCTGGTGCTGCTGATAAAAAAGAGTCGCTTGAGCCGTTGCTTACCTAATGCACCAAGGAGATTAGACAGGCCGTTAACGTACGCATCGCGGTATCCCTGTTCGTCGTAGCTGGAAGGGGTTAGGCAATAGATAACGGTATCCAGATTCTCGGGTAGCTTGCCGGTCAGCGTTTCTGGGAGGGTTAGATCTGCACCCACACCCTCAACGCCTGCTGGCACGTTCTCGGGGGTGCGCCGTAACCCGTAAACCTGTGCAGACTCTTTTAGCATGCTGGCGATGGCGCCACCGAGATTGCCGCAACCGGCTATGAGAATTCCGGGCATACTATTGCGATCAGCGATTGCCATAGACAATATCAATCCTTATCCTTTAACTCATAAATCAATGAAACTTCGACCCGTATCCTTTTGACCGGAGATCACCATGACTCTTACCGAGTTACGATACGTCGTTACGCTCGCCCGCGAAAGGCATTTTGGCCGGGCTGCAGAACGCTGCCATGTTAGCCAACCAACACTCAGCGTTGCGGTCAAAAAGCTGGAAGATGAGTTGGGCGTTCCTCTATTTGAACGCAGCAAAAGCAGCATCCGCGTTACGGAAACCGGCCAGCGTATTGTAGAGCAGGCCCAGCGTGTCTTGGATCAGGTGGGTGTGATCCGTGATATGGCTCAAGATGGCAAAAGCCAGCTGAATTCGCCGCTGAAAGTCGGGGCGATATACACCATTGGGCCCTATCTGTTCCCGCATTTATTGCCGGAGTTGCGCCGTGCGGCACCGGACATGCCGCTCTATATCGAAGAAAACTACACCGCCAGTTTGCGGCAGAAGCTGCGCCAGTCAGAACTGGACGCCATTATTATAGCTCTGCCGTTTGAAGAGGCAGAAGTGCTAACGCTGCCGCTCTACGATGAGCCCTTTGTGGTGCTTCTACCTGCAGGCCACCCATTGGCGAAAAAAGATCAGATCACCGGCGAAGAGCTCTCCCGCGAGCAATTGCTCCTGCTTGGCCCGGGGCACTGCTTTCGGGATCAAATACTTGAATCCTGCCCACCGTTGGTGGATGCGGTTACCCGCCGTGCTGATACTGGCTCGCCGTCGCTGGTTACCGAAGGCAGTTCTCTGGAAACCATTCGCCACATGGTGGCTTCTGGCCTAGGGATTACCGTGCTTCCGCTTTCGGCAGCTACCGCGATGCAGTATCGCAAAGATGTGCTGGTAACCCGGCCTTTTGCGCCGCCAGTGCCTTCCCGTACGGTAGCTCTTGCCTGGCGGGTAACCTTCCCAAGACCTAAAGCCATTGATGTCCTCTCTCTTGCGGCCAACCAGTGCCGAGTGATTGAAAAAGCGAAAGTGGACACTCCGGTTGCTGCCGAAACGGACTGAGCTCAATCATGGCGTCTTTGGATGATATCCCCGTCACAGAACTTAAGGGCGTAGGAAGCGCCCTAGCTGAGAAGCTCGCGCGGCTTGGCATCGCTTCGATGCAAGACTTGCTGTTTCATCTCCCTCATCGCTACGAAGACCGCACTCGCATTATCCCCATGGGCAGTTTAAGGGTAGGCGATGTGGCTGTTGTGGAAGGGGAGGTGATGAAGACGGATCTGATGATGGGCCGCCGCCGCAGCCTGCAGGTTACTCTGAAAGACAGCAGCGGGTTTCTCGTGATGCGGTTCTTCCATTTTAACGCAGCCCAGAAAAACCAGCTGGCGGAAGGCACTCGGGTTCGTTGTTTCGGCGAAGTGCGCCCAGGTCGTGCCGGATATGAGTTCTATCACCCAGAATACCAAGTAAACCCGCCACCTATGGCTGCAGCTGATCAGGCAACCCTTACGCCGGTCTACCCGCTAACCGAAGGCATACAGCAACCCCGTGTAAGGGGGTTGTGCCAGCAAGCGCTGGGATATCTTCAGCGCCACCCTATACGCGATTGGTTGCCAGCCGAGCTGCTGGCAGGCTACCAGCTGCCGGGCATTACTGAAGCTGTCCAGTTGGTACATTCTCCCCCGGCCAATGCCCCGGTTCATCTGTTGATGGAGGGGCTTCATCCAGCGCAACAGCGATTGGTTATGGAAGAGTTGCTCGCGCACCAGTTGAGCATGCTACAGGTTCGTGAGCAGATTCAGGCTCGGCAAGCGTTGGCCTTGCTGCCTGCAGGCGAGTTATCTGAACGCTTTCTGGAAGAATTGCCGTTTGCGCTCACAGGCGCCCAGCGTCACGTTGCGAGCGAGATTCGACAGGATCTCAGTCAGCCACTGCCTATGCTGCGATTGGTTCAGGGTGATGTGGGTTCTGGTAAAACCGTGGTGGCTGCGTTGGCCGCGCTTCAAACCATAGGCGCGGGTGCTCAGGTGGCACTGATGGCCCCGACAGAAATACTGGCTGAACAGCACTATCAAAACTTCTGTGGCTGGCTTGAGCCCTTGGGCGTTCAGGTCGCTTGGCTATCTGGAAAGGTAAAAGGAAAAGCCCGAAAAGAAGCATTGGGCGCCGTTCATACGGGGGCTGCTAGTGTAGTAATAGGAACTCACGCACTGTTTCAAGATGATGTGCTGTTTCACCGGTTGGCGCTGGTTATTGTTGATGAACAGCACCGGTTTGGCGTTCATCAACGCTTGGCCCTGCGCGAAAAAGGTGTAGGTGGAACCCTTGCACCGCACCAACTGATCATGACGGCTACCCCCATCCCGCGTACTCTTGCCATGAGTGCCTACGCAGATCTTGATACCTCGGTGATTGACGAGCTACCACCGGGTCGCAAGCCCATTGAAACCATTGTAATTCCCGACAACCGCCGGGAAGACGTTATTGAACGAGTTCGCAGTGCCTGTACCGACGGGCGCCAGGCCTATTGGGTGTGTACCCTAATTGAGGAATCGGAAGCCCTGCAGTGCCAAGCGGCCGAGGTAACAGAACAAGAGCTGACCAAACGGTTGCCAAACCTGAAAATTGGGCTGGTTCACGGGCGGCTCAAGTCGGCAGAAAAAGTTGCGGTGATGGAGCAGTTCAAACAGGGCGAGCTGGACTTGTTGGTTGCCACTACCGTGATCGAAGTTGGCGTGGATGTTCCCAATGCTTCGCTAATCATTATTGAAAACCCTGAGCGCCTGGGCCTTGCCCAGCTTCACCAGCTCCGGGGCAGGGTAGGTAGGGGTGAACAGGCTAGCTTCTGTGTGCTTATGTACCATCCACCGCTGTCGGCTAACGGTAAGGCGCGGCTGCAGGCCCTGCGTGATAGCCAGGATGGGTTTGTGATTGCAGAAAAAGATCTTGAAATACGCGGGCCGGGTGAAGTGCTGGGCACTCGCCAGACTGGCGTGATGCAATTCAGACTGGCAGACTTTGAGCGAGATAAAGGCTGGATTGAGCCGGTGCGAGAGATGGCGCCAGGGCTTATGAAACAGCCGCGGCTGGCGCAAGCGCTGATCCGCCGCTGGCTTGGAGAAAAAACACGCTACGGAGATGTATAAGTAGAGTCAGTGTCTAGTTAGGCAATAAAAGCACCTACAAGAATTAGCTCTATATCAACGATTGCACCTACACGTTGCCCTATACTGAACGCCGGTGGTGGCTTTTAATGGCTGAATGGCAAGCAGAAATATTTGGGAGAAGATGATGGAATTACCTGTCACGGTTCAGCAGGCTTTGGGTGATGTTGCTAATGGCGTGTCGCTGAGAGACGTAGGCCAAGCCAGTAGACACGAACTGCTGCGAATGGTGTTGCTCAATGATGGACCAGACAATCTCCAGATCGTTTGCCGCAAGGACGATTTGATTGATCTAGAGGTGCTCAACAAGCAGCAGCAACGTAATTTCCATCTGATGAAGCCTCGGGAGCAGGTTCGCGTGAAAGAGCGCGCGGGGTTGCGGGAACTGCCCGCGCTGCCTTCTTTAACCGGCTGGCCCACCTTGGTGGATAGCCGAGTAGATGATTTGCCCTCCGTAGCTCTGGAGCTAGGCGAGCAAAACCTAGCCATGGTGATGCCTGCTGAGGATTTTCGAACACTCACTGAAAAAGCAGCTCGCCAGTCTTTTGCGGTAGATCCTGAAACCATCGCGGTAAACCTGAACGACGCAGGCAACGACCGCAGCCAGTTGAACTCTGCTATCAAAAAGTTCACCAGCCTGCGCATTCAACAGCGTTTGGAAGACACTCTGGAACTTCCGCCATTACCCGAAACCGCCCAGCGAATTATTCACTTGCGAGTAAACCCAAATGCCGTTATGGGCGATTTGGTAGATATCGTTGAAAGTGATCCCAGTCTGGCAGCCCAGATTGTGAGTTGGGCATCCTCATCCTTCTACGCAGCCGCTGGGCAAGTACGCTCGGTACACGATGCCGTATCGAGAGTACTTGGGTTTGATATGGTGATGAACTTGGCCATGGGGCTGTCGCTTGGGCGTGCGCTAAACCAGCCCCAGGACCACCCAGATGGTTATGTAGACTACTGGCAGCAGGCTATTTGGCAGGCCCAGTCGGCGGGTATTCTGGCGAGCATGATGCCGCGTGGTGAGCGCCCCACGTTCGGGCTGGCTTACCTTGCAGGTCTTTTGCATAACTTTGGTTATCTTCTGCTGGCTCAGGTTTTCCCACCTCATTTTAAGCTGGTGTGCCGCTCTTTGGAGATCAATTCTGTTATCGATTCCTCTGTAACAGAGCACTATCTCCTAGGAATAACCCGTGAACAGATTGCGGCCCAGCTTATGGAAAACTGGGGGATGCCAGATGAAGTTACTCTGGCTATAAGGTACCAGAAGAACAGCGATTACCAGGGCGCCCACAGTGTTTACGCCAGGCTTCTTTGGTTGGGCCGCCAGCTACTGACCGCAAGAGGTGTGGCAATGGGTGCCGGCGCAGACGTTGAACCGGGAATTTATGACGAGCTTGGCCTGAACCGCGAGCAGGTAGAAGAACAGTTTGATGAGCTGGTTGGCAGCAAGGACAACGTTATGGCCATGGCCGGCATGATGAGCCAGTAGCAAAAAAGCCGGCCATAAGGGCCGGCAAGTTTCCGCTCATAGCAGAGTCGTCCGAACGTACCAGGAGAAACAACGCAGGGCGGTAATCGATGCAGTAGAAACTTACCGTCCTGCTATTAATTTAGACAAGGGCTGAAAAAAGAAAAGGCAATTTAGGCAGTTAGCCAAACTTGAGCGCCCCGTCAGATTTCGAGCTTTTAGCAAGCTTCTGATATTGAATTGATAAAGTTGTCTTTTGCGTTTTTTTGGTTACAAAAAGATACAAATTCAGAGCTGATTAAAATCTGTGATTTCGGATGGCCGTTGCGGCACGGCGAATTTCATCTGCATGGCGCTTTTCTACCGCAAACCGCTCCTTGTCCATTTTCGCTACAAACCGCGCTTCGGTATCTTGGCGAGCCTGGTGAGTGGGCATATGGCGAAGCTGCTCATATACCTCCATAAACACCCGAAAGGGCGGTTGCTCCATTAATTCTGGCGCAACATGATCAAGCAAGCCCTTGATGCGCAGGCAGCCCTCCGAGTATTCCACTTGATCTTCCTCGATGGCCATAGCGATAACACGGATGCTGTCGATCATATCTTTGCGCCGTTTCGCCTGAAAAGCCTCAGCTTTTTGCTGGCGCTTGCGACTCTCAGACAGCATTACCATTTGTCGCCGAATAAAGCCCAGCAGCAAAATGATGGCGATAGCGCCGGCAATGATTAGGCTCCACTGTAGCCATTGGGGCATCTTGTTCTCCATAGTCTTCGAGGGGCTTTAATGGTGAGCGCAGATTATCAGGAAAGGGGTAGTGGGGGAAAC
>NZ_JBQDKB010000017.1:0-48628 GCF_052094685.1 Marinobacter sp. | reverse complement strand
CGACTGATAATCTGAGTAACTGAGGTTTTTTAGGAAGTCAGGCGCCTGTGCCGGTCTCTGGTATTTTTCACCGGCCAGAGCTTTAGCTTTTTCAGACACATCTTTGAAGCCGAACGCCTGAGAGTAGCCGGAAAGCGCCATCAGAATAATGAAGGAACAAAAAAACACGGGCAGCCGTGACCCAGTCATAACGAAACTCCTTGTAAACCTAACTACACATGAGACAACGGCAAGCGGGCATGCCTCAAGTGACATCTTGGTAAGGGGGAGCCTGCGATCAGATGCCGACGGTAATCGAAAAGGAAAGATCGGGATGGGTGGGCATAAGAAGCGCGGTGTTAGAAGCGTTGAGCATCTGCCCTACGCTCATGTCCGCACGGAAGTCCCTAGAATAGAGCTGAAGAGAAATTTCGCCCGTGCTGGTGCTACCAAATCGGTCAGACTGGGCCGCCGAATATGGCGCCCAGCCCTGGAGCAAAGAAAATGTAATAGAGGAGTTTAATTCAGATGCAAATGGCCAATGATAACCTGGGCTACGCGCCTTCATCCGCAGCCAGCCACCTTCAGCGACACGCACAGATTGGCCGTTAAAACCGCGAATCAAGCTAGATCCGGCAATGGCTAGATGCTCGGAGGATGGCAAATCCCCTGGGGCAAACTGATACCGCCCGTTAAGCCCGAGGTTCCAGCTAAGCACTTCCCGACTTAAAGAGGCGGCGACAGCCAGCTTGTGGAAGCCGTCTGCATCACTGCTGTAGCCAGACGTACTGAAAACCTCTTCAGAATCCAGCCCGCTAATGGCGGTTAGCGACGTGCTGGCATAGAACCCGCCAATCAACTCCCGCGAAGCCGTGCCTTCAAGCCCAAAGCTTGAAAGCCGGTGAGCAGAATCCTCAACCCATACCGCGTCTTCAAACGCACTACTGGTGCCGCTGGTGTGGGAAAACACGCTGTCTACTTCCATGCCCTTCCACGACCAAAGAGAGCGGTTGCCCGTTATTTTAAGGCTTCGGCGTTCGCCACGGGTGTCGTAACGCTGTCCTGAGCTACTCACCGCGCCGGAGTAGTCCCTGTTTTCGAGATCAACCCGAATGTCATTGCCCGCTAAGGGAAAAGAGTAACGAAGAGCAAGCCTGGTCGATTCTGCACTGCCCTCACGGGCAGCAGAGTCGCTGAAGTCGAGGCCAAGCACATGGTGCGCCCAGATCAGATTATTGCTGGTTAAATTGATTCGGCCATCTGCTTTATCGTTGGTTTGGCTGGAATTGCCGGAAAACTCAACATGGGAGGCTACATACCGGGTAACCGATTGAAGAAGATCAGCAGGATACAACTCCCCAAAAGGGAACCCGGCCGAAGAGCGCCCGCTGTTCGCTGAAGCTTGGCCGGCAACCATGCAAATAATCAGAGCTGCGAGCAGAATGCGTCCCACAGAAATCCTCATTGGGGGTGAACGATTAAGAATTACAATGCTTTAAAAAAACAACGGGGTGATTCTAGGAAAACATGACTTCAGAATCTAGTAGTAATTGCCAAAAATTACAAATTTAACATACCAAAAAACAGTATGTTATAGCGACATTCACACCTAAAACATTAGATTTTGCGGGCATCTTGCTCGAATTGGCCTAGCCAAGCTGCTGGTTACAAAACGTAATGAATCCAACCCGCCCTCTCCATTTGGACGGATAACTTGGTAAACTCGCCACAATCTATGGAAACTGCCGGCCTAATCTAACCGCTGACCGGCTACGAATCCCGACTATAAGGACGAACGCGATGATCAAAAAATGCCTGTTCCCAGTTGCCGGTTACGGCACCCGATTCCTGCCAGCTACAAAAGCGATGCCGAAGGAAATTCTACCCGTGGTTAATAAGCCATTGGTGCAATACGGTGTTGAAGAAGCAGCCGAAGCAGGCATTCATGAGTTTGGCTTTGTGACGGGGCGCGGCAAGCGGGCAATTGAAGATCATTTTGACATCAGCTACGAGCTTGAACACCAGATTGCAGGATCCGGCAAAGAAGGTCTACTGACCTCCATTCGAGATCTGATTGACCACAATACCTTCGCATTTACCCGCCAGGTTGAGATGAAGGGGCTTGGCCACGCCATTCTGAGCGGTCGCAACCTGATTGGTGACAACCCGTTTGCTGTCGTGCTTGCAGACGACTTTTGTGTTGGGCCGGGCGAAGGCCAAGACGGTGTTATGGCGCAAATGGTTAAGCTTTATAACCAGTTCCGCTGCTCCATTGTCGCCATTGAAGAAGTGCCAGCGGATGAAACGCACAAGTATGGCGTTATTGCTGGTGAGTCTATGAAAGACGGTCTGTACCGCATCACCGATATGGTTGAAAAACCTGCGCCAGAAGACGCCCCAAGCAATATGGCGATCATTGGCCGTTATATTCTTACTCCAGACATTTTCGAGATTCTTGAGCGTACCCCGGCGGGCAAAAATGGCGAGATTCAGATTACCGATGCACTGCTGGAACAAGCCAAGAACGGTTGCGTGCTCGCATACCAATTTAAAGGCCAGCGTTTCGATTGCGGCAGTATCGACGGTTTTGTAGAAGCCACCAACTACGTGTACGAAAACATCTACAAAAAGCAGAAATAAACGGCCCGCTCGGGCAATCTCAGTTACGCAAGGATCCCATGACCTCTCACGCTCTGGATATTGAATCCGCTTGGAGACTGATCTTGCTAGCGGAAAACCGCAAGGGCCTGAGGCTAGCACAGCCGGGATCTAAAGAGCCGGCCTTTGAACTGGATAGCAGCGGAGAATGGCGCCTGCTGCTGCCAGCCACAGAGGAAGCCAAGGCGTTACTGAACGTTTTCTTACCCTTATGCCGACCACTTTCTGCGGGAGCGCAGCTGCACGTTATCGGTCAACTTGGGCAGAGCCTGGATGGTCGTATCGCAACAGTTACCGGGCATTCCCGATTTATTAACGGTGCAGATGGAATTATTCATCTGCACCGCATTCGCGCGCTTTCAGATGCCGTGGTTGTTGGTGCTGGCACGGCGACAATCGATAATCCTCAACTGACTGTACGCCGCACCAGCGGTGCAAATCCCGTAAGAGTTGTTATCGACCGCAACCGCAGAGTGCCTGAAAGCCACCACCTGTTTACTGATGGAGCAGCACCTACACTGCGATTGGTGGCGGGCGACTATACACGTGGGAAGTCTGGCAGCTATAGGCAAAGTTCTGTGACGGAGATCCCCTGCTTGGGCAATGGAACGGATCCGGTAGACCCAAAACTCGTGCTTGAGGTTCTTGCGGATCTTGGCCTTAAAAAAATCTTTGTCGAAGGCGGGGGCATGACGGTCTCATCGTTCCTGCAAGCCGGCTTGCTTGACCGTCTCCATGTGATGGTCGCACCCATGATTATCGGTAGCGGCAGACCGGCATTTTCTCTACCAGAAATTGATTTTCTGGATAACGCACTCAGGCCCGCGTCTCAATTTGTGAATCTGGGCACCGACATGTTGTTTGATTTGGACTTCAGGGCCGCCTCGCCGGCAAATTGAATAGAAACAGCACGCCCGGCAAACTTGAGACAAATATCAAAGCGCCATACGCCACACTCAAAGCCACCCCCTGCTCGGCTGGCAAACCCACCATGGGCCACAAAATAACCGCTGCACCTTCACGGACTCCCCACCCAGAAACGGTAACCGGTATCACCATGCTGAGCAGAAGAAGGCTGCATAGCGCCGCGATAACAACCGCTGAAGACAGATCATTCAGGTAACCTGCACCGCTTGCCAGCACAAGAAACACCGCCAGATAGCTTGTCACCACAAACAAAGAGGTCAGCACCTGCACCGGAAAAGCGGGCCAGGACAGCAAGGCCCGGGTTAGGTCCCCGCGCAGCGTGCCAAAATAAGCGGACACCCGACTACTCTTCTGTGTGAGAAACCACCCCAGCAAAGCCAGAACGACCACGGCTGCTAGCAGCCAAGAAAGAGGGCTCGGAAAATCAGCGCCGGTGACGTCAGTACCATTAATTCTGCCTGTGATAGACAGCCACGTAAGGCCACCTACAACCACCGCCGCCTGCACTACTTGCCCGGACAAACGCTCGATAGCAACACCGTGGGCAGCTGCTGCCCGGTTGTCAGTGTCAGCACCATGACGAAGTGCCCGGTTGACATCACCTAGCACACCGCCAGGCAAAACCTGGTTGGTAAAGGTTGCCAGGTAATACTCACGTACAGCCTGCATATAGGGTATAGGAAGGCCTAGAAGGCCGGCAGTATAACGCCACCGCCAGGCCGACAAAAACACCTGACCAATACCTAACACAAGCCCAATCGCCAACGCAGATGGCGGAACGCGGGCAACTTCGCGAATCAGTGTTTTGCCATCCACAAGCAACAATACCGCACCTATGATCAGAGCCGTCAGCAGCCATTTCAATGCGATGCGAATACCTG
This sequence comes from Marinobacter sp., assembly GCF_052094685.1. Classification (GTDB taxonomy): domain Bacteria; phylum Pseudomonadota; class Gammaproteobacteria; order Pseudomonadales; family Oleiphilaceae; genus Marinobacter. The sequence goes on along the minus strand of NZ_JBQDKB010000017.1, from coordinate 44,183 downwards.
TGTTGCTGAGCAAGTTCATATGGATCGTTTGGGTGTTTTTTCTACAGGGTTCCCGGGCGGCAAACCAAGCACATCCTGATGATACACAGTAATTTCCAGCTCGCTGATAGCTAGCTGCCGCTTTCTGGTCGCAAACCAGGCGTCTAGCCGATCACTGGCACCATCAGCACCCCGGCTTCGTTGTTTTGCCGCGGCTACCCAGCCCTCCATGAGCATCGTCGCCAGTTTTGTGTCCTCACTGTTGAGCTGCCAGGGACTTTGGGCAACCTGAACCTTGTACCCCTCGATGGTCAGTTTATCCGCAAGTACAGCGGCGGCATCTGGCCCAAGCGCGGCACCTGCGCCCTTATCGCTATGCTGATGCTGATTTACCAATTCTAGAAGCAAAGAATCATCTTTATGGGCGGGCGAAAGCGTAAAGCGGCCTGTGTAGCTCAGCACGACCAGGATGGCCGCCTGCTTTAAAATCACTTCGGCCACAAGCGCCGCCAGCCAGGATTCAGAGACCAGGTCAATGAGCGCCGAGGCTGTCACAATAGCGGTGTCACGAGGAAGCAATCCGTGAAAATCTTCCGGCATTAAGCGTCGCTGCCATGTTTCAACGGATAGTTTCCGTGGGTGGGCCCGCTGGGCGGCTTCAACCAGCAGGTTCTCGTCTTGGTCAACTAGCATCCATTTCTGCGGCATAGATAGCACAGGAGCAAGATAGACGACGTTTGAGCCACGACCCGTGCCGATATCAAAGATTCTAATCAGGCCGCTCTTTACGTTCTCCACTGCCCACCGCTGCAACCGTTGGCTCAGCGCCACGGAGCGGGCACGGTGATCTGCGACCTCACGAGCCTGCAGCCACTCCTCCGGAAAATAAGTGTCTCGATGGCATTGGTCGAAATATCCAAGGCCCTGCAAAAAGAGTCGTGCCGTATCTGACCAGTTCTTTAGATTGCCGGACTCGCGCGCAGCAAGTACACCGGCACGTTCCAAAGCGGTGGGATCACTCAGCCATGCTCTTAGGCTCGTTTGCAGAGCATCGGTATCCCCTGCCCTGTACAACACCACGCCTGGCCTGTTCCCGGTATGTTTCAAGGCGCCGCCATCGGATGAAATAATGGGCAGCCTTGCCGCCAAGGCTTCATCAATCACCATGCCGTAGCCTTCATACAGCGACGGCAGCACAAATAGATCCGCTTCTCGGTAAAGACCGGCGAGCTGCTGCTCCGCAACCTCTCCTACGAGATCAATCCGATCGACCAGGCCTGATTCGTAAACCTGCCGCCGTATGCCATTCGCGTATACCGGATCACGCTCGCACGAGCCGGCCAGGGTGCAGTGCCATTCCAGATTCTTCAGGCCGGCAAGAGCGTCTATCAGTTGGTGTTGCGCCTTACGTGGTGAAAGGTGCGCGACACAAAGCACGTTTACCGCCTTACCGGCCTGGGCTTTATGCGCCTTGCCAGAAGGCTCAGTATTTCCCGGCAACGCGTGACCAGCCGGGCTTTCCACTCCGGGTTCGGCCGTTCGAATGCGCCCAGCGGGAACGCCGTAGTCAGCCAGCCGGGAGGCGGTAAATTCGCTTGTGGTGAAAACGTCCCGAACGATTTGCAATGCCTTTTTTTCGCGCTCAAAGAACCAATCCCGCTCGCTCTGGCTTAGCCCGGTTTCATCCGCCAGCGGGTGATGAACAAGAGCCACAAGGTGCAAACGTTGGGCATGCTTTAGGAGGATGTCAGGCATTGCGCTCATCGCAAGCCCGTCCAGAATTACCCAGGAGCCTTCAGCAAACTGAGAGAGCAGGCTATCCATCCCATGTGTTGCGACTGAGTCAGGCTTTGGAAACCGGCCCGGCAAGCCCGTTACCTCGGCGGTCGTGCCAGCTCGATTCAGCGCTTCGACCAATTTCCGTACGTAGCGATAGCCACCTGTGTTCTGACCCGGATCCCCTGGCACTACAAAGTTCAGGACCGTAAAATTCAGACCCGTGAAGTGCGGGGCCGTGTCAGATGTCGGCATGGTAACTGGCCCAGGCAATGTGCGACTCAGCCAGAGTTACCTTCAACGCACAAATGGCTTTTGCCGTCTCGCCCAATCGCCCTTCCTGAATGGCAGTGGCCATGCGGTCGAACACTTTTTTTGCCATGAATTCAGTGGTGGTGTTTCTACCTCGCACATCTTCGATGTCATCGAGATTTTTCATGTTGAATTCACTCAACACTTGCTTGAGAACCTCAGACGCCAAACCGATATCAATGATCAGATCATCACTATCAAGTTTGTTACGCTCGAATGTCACGTCGACCACATAGGTGGCGCCGTGGGTTCTTTGTGCTGGGCCGAAGATCTCACCGTTAAAGCTATGGGCAATCATCATGTGATCGCGGACAGTTAAACTAAACATAACAAGCTCCTCAGTATTTTATGCGATGGCAAAGCGTATCACTGCCGTTTGCCAGAATCCGGCTCATGGTTTCGGGCATCTGCTCAAACACGGTCTCTCCGGTAATCAGTTGATCCAATACATCGTGTTGCAGTAACTCAAGCGCTAGTTCAAGGCGCTTGCGATAGGTCCATCGGGGTTGGCGGGCCGGTGGAATCTGGCCAACTTGGCTGGATCGCAGCGTAAGCCTGCGGGAGTGAAACCCGCGCCCAAGAGGTATCGAAACCGGTGTGTCTCCATACCAGCTCATTTCAAGCAGGGTTGCGTCCTGCCCAACCAGGCTAAGCGCAGCTTCCAGGCCCGACTCATGACCGCTGGCGTGGATAACCAAATCGTGATCATCGGCCGAAGACCCGGTTGCAAACATAAGTCCCAGAGCCTCTGCAACTATTGCCCGGGCAGGATTTGTATCAATCGCGGTAACCTGTGTTCCCGGAATACGGCTGGCGAGCCAACTAACAAGGAGACCTACCACACCGAGGCCAACTACCGCTATGCGATCACCTACAGCAGGCATGGCATCCCAAAGGCCATTGATAGCGGTTTCCATATTCGCTGCCAGAATGGCCCGCTCCGGCGGAACGCCAGGGGGAATGGGCGTCACCGCGCTGGCCGGTACTGAGTAGCGCTCTTGATGAGGAAAAAGGCAAAACACCATCTTACCGATGAGTTCACCCGGCCCCTCAAGCACCCGCCCAACATTGGCATACCCGTATTTCACCGGCCATGGAAACACCCCTTCTTGAAATGGGGCCCGCATACGATCGAATTCGCTTTCCGGAACCCGACCGTTGAATACCAGAGATTCCGTACCACGGCTTACACCAGACCATAGCGTTTGCACAACCACCCAGGGCTCGCATACATCCGCTTGGTCAGCGGCTATAGGTGCTTCTAGAATACAACCTTCCCTAGGCCCGGTTATCCAGAATGCCCGGGAGATGGATTGTTCTGATGAATAGCTGAAACCGGAACTCATCTTGCACTCCTCTGAAAAATTTCCGTGTCGTATGCTATAACGTGTTCTAGAAACTATACTGATTAATATTTGCTCGGCACCGATTGACGCCTGACGGCTGTTTATTGAACCCTACACGCTGGAGCTAAGTTATGGTTTTTGAAAGGCAGCTAAAACCTTTCATAATACCGCCTTGGGCTGATTTGCTCTGGGGGGCGGCATTAAGCTCATTGTGGTTGGTTGCTGCTGCAAAACTGTACTCATCTTCCTTGCCGATGTTTTTCATCGCAACCCTGCTTTATGGTTTCATCTGTATTGCCGTAGTTACGCGCTGGCCCCGAGATAAAGATTTTGGCTGGGCAAATCGAGTAACCCTTTTCCGGAGTAGTCTGATTGTTGCTCTGGTAGCCAGTGCTCCATTTATCTCTGCCCCTCCCTCAGCGACCTACGCACTCTGGATTTACGCCATTGGTGCTCTCACTGCGCTGGTTTTCGACGGTCTGGATGGCAAGCTTGCCCGGGCAACCAATTCAGCCAGTGCTTTCGGCGCCCGTTTCGATATGGAAATGGATGCGCTGTTGATTCTGGGTTTATGCTTAGCCGTCACAGCGAGTGGCAAAGCCGGTGCTTGGGTTCTCGCACTCGGCCTTATGCGCTACTTTTTTGTCGTTGCTACGTCTGTGCTGGGCTGGCTGAACCGTCCATTGCCAGACAGTTTCCGGCGCAAGACCATCTGCGTCTGGCAAATAGTTACCTTGATGGTCGCTATCCTGCCACCTGTCCCGCCCAAGTTCGCCAGCCTCACACTGGCAACCGCCCTGTTGTTACTCGCCTGGTCGTTTATGACGGACGTGTACTGGCTATACGAAAGGAGATTTCATCATGCAACGGTCTAAATCCTTTTTTCTGACACCGGCTTTTCTTGCTTGTTTCTCACTGGCACCTTTTGTAAACATCGCAAATGCCGCTCCCGCCAACTATGAGTTGGATGATGAACATTTCTCGATGGTCTTCGAAATCATGCACGTCGGCTACGCCCCGGTCATGGGAATGTTCCGGAAGGTCGAAGGCGAATTCGTGTACGACGACGAAACCCAGGAATTGATATCCGGCGAGCTCACTTTCAAAAGTGAAAATGTATTCACCAATCACGAAAAACGCGATGACCATGTCACTGGCAAAGATTTTTTGAACAGCAGGAAGTATCCAGACATCACATTCACGGTAACCGGCTTCGAGCCGACAGGGGAATCTACCGGGCTAGTTACCGGGGATTTGAACATGCTTGGGCAAACAAAACCGGTCGAGCTGGACGTTACCCTGAACAAGGCTGCCGAATACCCCATTGGCCATGAGGAATACACTCTCGGTATCAGCGCTAAAGCAACACTCAAGCGCAGCGAGTGGGGCATGACCTATGGACTCGACCCTGCCTTGTTGGGGGATGAGGTAAAACTGAAGTTTGGCTTTGAGGCGATAAAAGATTCTGGCTGGTTTTGAGTGGTGTTGCGAGGGATGGATAAATGCTTGGAAAGGTGCTCGTAGTCAGTATAACTGCGGCCTCCATTGTGGTCGGCACTGGGTATCTGTTGTCAGAAGACAACGGCTTCGATTTTAGCTGGAACACAACAACTGTGGAAAATGAAAGCCAGTACACATCCGGCCAGCAAAGCTTCCCGCCTGAACGCCCTCAAGCAGCTGCGAGCTTTCAGAAAAAACCGCCCTCGAATAACCCGATTGGGTTCATGCTGACCAAAGTAGCAGACCAATACGCTCAGTCCGCTCGTTATCCACCCTGGTCAGTGCCGTTAACCCAAGCCCAAGCCGAGGGATACCACGGCAATCGCTACGAGCCTGTGGCACTGCCCCTGGAAAACGGCGGTCAGTTTACCGTTACACTCGATAAGTTCCGTTTTACCAGAGGTGAGGACATCCTTGTTGTCGCCGCGCTTCAGGGCCCTCAAGTGATGGGATCTTCGCTTCAGGCGACCCTTGAGCGCACCGAATCCAGGGATTCCATCGGAAGCACAACACTGGAGCAGGATAACCAGACAGGCTACTACCAAGGCACCCTGACCACCGATGAAGAGCCCGGAGAATACCGGCTTATCGTGGAAGCAACCGTTGATGGAAAGCCCGTTCGGCACGCCTCCAGCCTTACCATCGAACCCTATCTTGGCGACTTTGAAGGGCTTGAAGATACCTATCTGAGTAACAACAACCTGGTTATTCCCGTCAGTTTCTCGCCGCAGGAATCCGGTTTCTATGCGTTATCTGCCCAGCTGTATAACGGGCAGCAACCTGTAGCTCAGCTACAGGCTGAGAGGCGGCTCGACCGCACATCAGACACCCTCTCGCTAAAAGCTCATGGAACGGTGCTTGCCAACAAATCATTCAACGGAACCTTCCAGCTGCGCAACTTACAGATACGGCAGTTGCCTGCCCGGCCCGGTGACCACACCCATTATGCGTTCGGACCGGATGACGGGTACGACTTTGAGCCGCCAAACCTTGATGATCTTGATGACACACCGGCGGCGAATCCCGAATCAGAACAGCGTGCAGCCCTGCTAAAACAACTGGCTAACAAGTTCTGAGGTACCACAACAATAACCAAGCAAAACGGAGCAATCATGACAACAACAAAAAACCGAAATGCCTGTAAAATTGCCCTGGCCACAGCGCTCGCCACCAGCATGACGGCCGGAACCGCCCAAGCACAGCTAGCCGGGCACAACGTTATATTGGTTCACGGGTTCCAGCAGGAGGATCTTGCAACTCCACCCGCCAATCTGCAGGCAATCAAAGACGCTGGTGAGGATTATTGGCAGACATTCTGGTTATCCCGCTCAGAAGCCCGTATTGACTGGCCAAGCGATGGCAGGGTTGAGGGCACCATTGCGCAACGTGCCTACGAGCAGATCCGTGAAATCAGTCAACAGGGACTGTGTGATGACTTTTGCCTCGTCGTTTCGCACTCGGCCGGTGACTTGGTCACACGCTATTTGTTGGAAAATCAGGCTCGTTGGTTGCAGAACGAAGGCTTACCACCACTGAAGATTCTTGCATCCATTGATTACTCTGGCGCCGGCGGCGGAACTGAACTGGCAAACTTGGCTATGTCCCTCGCGTACAACCCAACCTGGTATAACTGGGGTCTACGCGCCGCCGTTCAGGTCTTCACAGGCATAGAGCCAAAGCCGAGCAAGTTGGGCGTAGTGAACGACCTGCAAACAAACGCGGCCAGAAACCTGGCCCTGAGCCCCAACTCTATTCCTCGGCTTCGGTTCGTGGCAGGTGGCTCATCCTACGGCGGTATCACCAAACCATTTATCTCTGGTAAAGACGATGGCGTTGTACCCACCCACTCTGCCTGCGGAGCCACGTCTGCTCAGGGTATTGATTCATGCTCCAGCAATCTCAGCCTCGCTGGCAAAGTGACCAGCCAGAATGGCCCTGCTGACCTGTACTACAACCACTACCCTGTGTTGATGAACAAGGGCGCAAGCCACAGCGGTGTGCTGGGATCGGAAACCGGTAACATCTCGGTGCCGGTCGTCAACAATACAACCCTGAACGGCCTGCAGGTCGACTTTGCCAGCCGAAGCTACAGCCAGCGACCTTGGTGGAAACTTTGGGGCTCCGGGGATCAGTATATTGAAGTGCCTGGGTCTGCCCAGACCGACATGTCCACCCTTGTGTACACCACGTTTAACAACTAAGGCGGCATGACCTCTTTATGAGGAATCTTGCAAAGAGGTGTGTATCAAAATTTATCGGCTCATGGATGAGCCGTCTTCCTTTTTTAGTTCGCTAACTATACATTGTGTGGCTACTGCCATTTTCTTACCTCTGGTAAAGCCCTAGCCAATGTCTGACGCTCACAAATCTGATCTTCTATTAGTCATCGTAACTTTGCTTGCAGCCATAAGCTGGATATTCTCAAAAGAAGCTGTGTTACTCATGCCACCCTTGCTATTCATGGCGCTGCGGTTTTTGATAGCGGGCGGGTTTTTAGCGATAGTTGCATGGCGGCCACTGGCACGCCTGAGCGCAGATCAGCTCAAGCGCGGGGTAGGTGTTGGATTAGTATTCGGCGTTGCTATGAGCTTTTGGGTTATGGGCTTGTTTCATATCACGAGCATGGGCGAAGGCGCCTTTATCACCAGCCTTGGCGTGGTGATTGTTCCGGTTATCGCTCGCATCATTTTCAAAGAGGTGCAGCCAGCAAGTACCTGGTTTGCCATACCGGTGGCCGTAGCCGGGTTAGCCTTGCTCTCCCTTCGTAATGGCTTTCAGCCAGAGGTTGGCCAGATATTTTTCGTAATGGCTGCAACAATTTTCGCCCTGTTTTTCACCCTAAACACCCGTGCGGCTAACCAGCGAACGGTGATTAACCGCCAGGGTAAAACGATCGAAAAACATCGAATTCCTGCCCTACCTCTAACAACCACAGCACTGCTTACAGTTGGGCTGGTTACATTGGCTGAATCGCTAGTTCTGGAGCCCTGGCAACCAACATTTGGCAATCCTCCACCGCTGTTAATCTGGTGGGTACTCGCCAGCGCCATCGTGGGCACCGCTGGACGCTTCCTGGTGCAAACCTACGCCCAAAGTCTGTCCAGCCACAGCCATGGGGCCGTGATTCTGGTGCTTGAGCCGGTTTGGGTATCTTTGTTTGCAGCCGGGTGGTTCGGCGAAACAATGACCCCCATGCAGCTGGCCGGCTGCGGGCTTATTTTCGCCGCATTGATCGTTAACCGCTGGGGCGCACTGAGCAAAGCCATTAAAGCCTCACTGAGAAAAAGAGAAACCGGATAAAAGAGGTTGACCAAAAACACGGGAGTCAGTATATTTCGCCCCGTTGCAGAACGCAGGACCATAGCTCAGTTGGTTAGAGCGCTGCCTTGACATGGCAGAGGTCGGCAGTTCAAATCTGCCTGGTCCTACCACTTCTGCAAAAAAGTCAGCAGCTTGCGCCCTACGCAAGAACTGGCTTTTTTTGTGTCTGAAATTCCTGAACCTCAGGCCACCGGCTCCAGGCGGGTGCTTCGAAAGCAATTAAGTAGGTGGTGCATAAGGTAAATCGCGATCAGTGTGACCATTACAGCAACGCTGAGGGAGGTGAAGCGGTACAGATCGCTGAAGAACAGATCTTGCTTTGGTGACAGGTACTGCCCAAACAAAATTGCCATGGTTGTCAAAGCACTGAAACCCGCCCCCGGCACCCCACCTTCTAGCATGTGGTAACGGGCAAACAGCATCAGGCTGAGCCACAACCCAAACGTAACGAACGGCAACACATCAAAATGGTTCACTAATACCAACTGAACCACCAAGCCAAAACTACACCCCACCAAGGTACCTATCGCGCGATTCCAACCCGCCGGCCCCGCGCCTTTCCAATTCAGGGGAAACAAAACCAGAATCGTCGCAACCAGTGCGGATAATGAGCCTTGCAGGTTCAGCACCTGAAAGGCGACAAAAGACAGCGTAGCCACGGTGGTCGCCAACAACACTTCGTGACGCTGATTTGAGAGTGGCTTGATCGCAGGCTGTCGTGCCGGCCGTGTTTCAACGTCGGGAAACAGAGTGTGCATCAAAAATGCGATAAAGAGCGTCAGCACCGAGGCCACAAGATTAGAGACAACGATGTCGCCGACGTTAGCACTGGGGTAACTGGCAAAGTGAAACTGCATGGAGAGGTTCACAACTGTCATGGCGCCGAAGAGAAAATGTGGCCCGCGAGCCATTTCTCGAAACAGCCAGGCAAACAACCCCATCACTACCATTATCATCGGTAATGGCTTATCGCCAAACAGTCCCTGTAATACCAAAACCGCCAGGCTAACCAGCGCCACATTCGCCACAAACTGACGAATAATGTGGGCATTCAACTGAGGTACCAAGCCCAGCAACAACAGAGGGGTTACGGTAAAGAAGGCACCGTAATTCCAGCCCATTAACTTACACAACAAAAACCCAAGCATGCCTCCGAAAGAGATCCGCAAACACTGGCGCACGTCATTACTATTCAGCGAACGTTTTTTAACAAGGAGGATCGGCTCAAATCTGGACATGCCGGCACCCTCAGTAAATATAATGAATAAGGCTGATCAGGCGGATCTGTAATGCTCCTAACCATGCAGACAGCCCATCAGCCGGATACAACTGTACCGTGGCCCGGGAGCCAGAGGGCATGCGCTCCAACATGGTATTGCCCGAATCACTGAGTGTCAGGTGCACACGCTGGCGCTGGGCATCCCGTACCCAACGGTCAGTGGATTCAGGCGCCGCCAACGTACCGTCTGCAGTCAACTGCCCTGCCCTTGTGCCTGCATCCACGGCGGCAATAGCCGCAGGAAAAACTTGCCCAGGCAAGCTATCGAAGACAATGGCCGCACGATCACCGGGAACGGCTTGAGACAAAGATTTTTCACGAAAATCGGCAATAATGTCAGCGCTATCCGCCACTAACGCTGCCATAACAAAGCCGGCCTTGGCATACACTCCCGGTGTAACTTGCAGGTTGGAAATAATGCCATCCGTTTCTGGCCGAACTTGGGAGTAACCCAAGTCTAGTTGTGCTCTTGCCAGTGCATTGCTGGCTTCTCGCACCGCCAGGTTCGTATCGCCAGAATCCCCTCGTTGTGCCTGAAGCTGTTGCACTTTGGCTTCCGCCGCAGAAGCTCTTGCCGCCGCAGCCTGATGCTGCGCTTTCGAGCGATCCAATTGCTGTTCCGAAACACTGTGTTTTGCAGCTAGACTGCGCATGCGCTGGAGTTCCCGGGACAAGTCTGCCACATCCACTTTGGCAGCCAGCCAACTGGCTTCTGCTGCTGCGATTCCGGCATCCAGCTGTTCGTTTTGGGCACCGGCCTGCGCCAGCGAGATGCGTGCCCTGTCGACCGACAGCTGATACGGGCGTTGATCAAGACTAAACAGCAAATCACCGGCACGAACGTGTTGATTGTCTGTGACATGAACCTGCATAACATGACCGCTGACCTGTGGCGCCAGCTGGACGACTGGATGCATCACCCTTGATTGGGGCGTAACTGGCATCCAGATATCTGCGATCAGGAAATACACAAACAACACAATAAACGCGACCAGAGAAACATGAACCCAGCGCGCAAAACTTTGATCTGGCGTCATAAATAATAGACAAACGTTGAAGAATCAGCCGCAAGCTGATCCTGTGAACAGGGGCGGCTATATTACTAGCCACAACATAATTAGCAAGCTATCAACTATAAAGACTCCGCTTAACCTTCAGGAGTGACCTTTCCACATTTACTTAAACTTTACGTCATACCGATATAACCAGAATAATTTCTATGAAATCATTAGACTGGTACATTACTTTTGTTCGTTTGAAAAATGAGAGAGAGAAGCATGCGTAAATCAGGATTTTTTGTGGCTTTAGCATTGAGTGCTGCCGTAGCAACCCCCGTTGCGGCCCAGATGGATGTGGAAGACCAGATTGAAACCCGCCAGAGCACCTTTACGTTTGCCGGATGGAACATGGGTAAAATCAAAGCCCAAGCCATTGATGGCGATGTTGCTTACAACCAGCAGCAGATGCTGGCTGCCGCTAACTCCATTGCAGCTGTAGCAAACTCTGGACTGGGCGCCCTGTTTGGTCCTGGCACAGCCATGGACAAAAACGACAACACTAAGCTCAAGCCTGAGTTTTTTGACAAGCCAGAAAAGGCTCGTGAAGTAGCCATTGGCTTTGCCAAAGCCGCCAACAAACTCCAGGAAGTTGCCAGTAACGGAGACAAAGCCGCATTGGCAGCTCAGTTCAGCGAAGTTGGTAAATCCTGCAAGGCTTGCCACGACGCTTTCCGCGCCGAGTAAGCCTTACAGCCCAACCCCCTTCGCTACTCACCAACCCAAATCGGGTGGTGGTGGCGGAGGTGGTGGCAGGATCCCTCCGTTAGCCAGCCAAATTGCAATTCCCGCCACTACCAACGCAACGATCACTGCAATCCAGCCGCCGCCTTTACGTTCGCTGGCCACTTCTGCGCTCACATTCTTACGCCCGGTAATCATTGGCGCGATCAGATTGTCTTTCTTCACCAGGGTATAGAAAAGTACCGAAGCGATGTGTAACCCAATCAAACCGTAAATAAACCATTCTGTTAGCTTATGCCACGATGTAATTGTGTCGTTCCAGCTGGATGAAACCGCCCGGTAGAGCGGCCCATTGAACGCAATAGCGTCTGTGGCAAACAGCCCGGTAACTGCCTGAAAACCCAGCAACCCAAGCATAGCGAAAACGGATAGCGCGCCCAACGGGTTGTGCCCAAGGCCTCGCCACTCTCCTTTCAGGTAGGCCGATATTGCGGCAGGGCCCGGAACAAATTCATGAAAACGCGCGTGTGTAGAGCCAACAATTCCCCACGCCAACCTGAAACTGAGCAGGCCAATAACGGCAAGCCCGCAGCGTTCATGCCACACCATCCAGGTGCCGCCAAGGTTCACGCTAACCAGTGAGCCGGTAACACACAGCACCAACAACCAATGAAACAACCGTGTGGGGAGATCCCACAAGGAAATCGACTTCATCTATAGGACCCTCATCAAAAGTTCACTTACAATCCTTCGCGGCAGAATACCCGAACCTTGCTTGTTTTGCTTTATACTACAGCCCCGTTTTAATGCACCCACCCTAAAAAGGTCTGATTAATGCGACTGGTTATTCGTTATTTTTTCCGGACGTTACGTCTTATTTTGACACCCTTTGTACTGTTAAGCGAAAAGCTGGGCACAGGCAAACGCTTGGAGCGTAGTGCCAAGGAACAACAGAACGTGGACACCGCCTGCGAACAGTTGGCGTTATACCAGTTCAAAACCTGCCCTTTCTGCGTGAAAGTCAGAAAGCAGATGGTGCGGCTTAATCTGAATATTGAAAAGCGAGATGCCCAGCACAATGAGACCCACCGTGCGGATCTTGAGCAAGGTGGCGGCAACATAAAGGTGCCATGTTTGCGAATTAAAAATGAAGATGGCAGCGAACAATGGATGTACGAATCCGGTGATATCAATGCCTGGCTGGAACAACGCTTTGGGAAAGCTGCCTGAACCAGTACTTCACAGAGGCCGGGTCGCCCTGGTGCACCAGTACCGGCTCAAAAAGCGGGGCGGCCCCTACCTGCCTTAGGTCTGCGGCGACTTCCAGGCCAAAACAACAGAATCGCGGGTAGCTACGATCCCCCAAGGCAAGTACCGCATACGAGCAGGAGGCAAAGTTCTGGAGAAAGCCCCTATCCTCCTGCCACGCGTCCCCCGTCCTCGGCGCATCTCCGTTACCCGTGGTGCTGGCAATAACCAATAAGGCTTTTGCCGGCACTTGGGCTGAAGCCAAGTGATTGAGCTCAACCAGCGATGCTCGCAATCCTTCTTGGCGAATCCTTTTGCAGGTCTGCTTAGCGAATTGGCGAGCGGTACCCGTTTCAGTCGCATAAGCCACCAGGTAGTCCGACTCTTTTGCCACTTTGCCGTTTGCTTCTATAGCGCCGGCTTTGTGGTACCGCAGCAGGATGATCCCATAACCAACCATTGCAGCGACGGCAATATATTTTCGGTCAGTCGCTACCCCATCCTGAAAAAGCACCCATAGCACCCCACAAGACAGCGCGGCGAGTGTCGGTTTCACCCATAATCTCAAAGTGGCAGCACCTCAAGCGTCGCGCTGTAGCTCATGCGTCTTTTGGCGTTGTCGAGTAACTTGCCCGACTGCTCCAACTCGGCTTCAAGCCAGTACATTCCGGGCTCTTTCCACTCCACAAAAACACGGCCTTCGGCATCAGTTTGAAGCTGTATTTCATCAACCTGATCACGGTACCGAATGCCGCCACGAATCAGAACCACATCCAAATCCGCAGCAGGTTGACCATCTACTAGAAACCGGAACTCCGATGTTTCGCCGGCAAACAAATCATTGGGATGGGTGACCGGAACCATTTCCAGGCCAACACCTTCCGTTTTAAAGGTTTCGGTTGTCGGAGCCCCTTTGGTTACGAAAACCTGCATGAGACGATCTACCTCAAACACTCGCAAATCCTCCGCCTCTGTAGGAATTTCATCCATCTCATCCACTGTCCCCCGCCACCGGACATTTTTGTCATTAAGCTTAAATACCCCGAACAGACCAGAATTGCGAATCTCAAAGGTATAGGTGCCATCGCTAATCAGCTCAGCATCAAATACTGACCGATATTTGCCGGACGCCTTGTTCTCGGCCTCCACCGGCTCGCCTTGTGGATCTGTAATCTCTAACTGCTCCAGGCCCAGAGGGTGGTGCTCAAAGTAAAAAAGACTGTTTGAAACGGCACCGTCCACCGTTACCCAAGCTGTATCACCGGAGAGTACTGTCGCTGAAGGTAGCATCCAGGCTCTATGGGCATGGGCCTGAGAACCAGCAGCCACGCCTGTTGCCATTAAGACCACTGCGGTTAGCTTTTTGATGTTCATTAAGTCTCTCCGAATATTCAGGGTTGGATTGTAAGGTATATGCGGCCAAGCTCACTGCTGCCCTGCTGAGACGTTTCATACGTTGACTCAGCTGGCCATTGAAATGGCAGTTTCAAAAGTTCCCGACCGCCAACTTCTCTCGCGGCTTCTACCACTAACCGGTAATCACCTTTGGGCAAATCACGAATGGCGGGTGAGAGACTGTTAAAGACCAACTCGTGGGTACCGACTGGCCGGGTTGCACCACTAAATCCATCGACGGGTAAACTCAACTGCCGCCCGCTCCTTCGCCACCAAAGTCGGAGATCCTTGAGCCATTTGCTGCCTTCGTCATCACGCATATCGTGGTCATACCAGAGCGAAATATTCTGCTGATGCCGCCCCTTGCTATCTTCAATCCATATCGCAACGTAGGGCTTATGGTATTCCGCGACATTCAGCGCCGGAATCTCAACTTTCAGAGCTAGCTCTCCAGCCCCTGCGCAAGCGGAACCCAGCAGCAATGCCAGTGCCGGAATTTTCCCTGTTAACTTCATAAACACTCCTTAGTGAACAAACAGAACCGCCAACAAAATGGGTACCAGAACTCCCGCGCCTACAATAGGCCAGATCTGTGCTCGTTCCCTGGAGTAGATCCACAACACCCCGAAACCGGTCATACAGAAAACCACACACACAAACGCAAAAAGATCGATAAACCAGACCCAGATAGCGCCAGTGTTACGACCTTTATGCAGATCATTCAGCCAAGCTACCCAGCCTCTGTCCGTTTCTTCGTAAACCAACTCGCCTGTTTCAAAGTCCACACTCAACCAGGCATCACCCCCCGGTCTGGGGCTGGAGACATAAAGCTCGTACTCAGCCCATTCGAGGGCACCTCCGATAAGGGAAATGCCATGTTTTTCTGAAAGCCATGTGGTGAAATCTTCCGGCGCCTGTCTACTCTTTTTGTGCTCATAGCTGACAAGTTTCTGCACAAGGGTTTCTGGAAGTCGATCCTCAACGATCACTACCTCGGGGTTCGAGCCAATCTGACCCGCATGATTAAGAGTTACTCCGGTGATCGCGAATAACAGCATCCCGAACACCGCTAGCGCTGAGCTGATCCAGTGCCACTGCAAACAGAGCTTTAACCAGCGATTCTGACGCCGGACACGCTGGTCACTCGGTTCTTCATCAAGGTTCTCGGTTGGCGTGGTACTGGCAGAGTTATGCATATCTAGGGAAGGCTCCGGCCTGCCGTTGGTCTGGAAGTCGCTAAGTTATCGGGCGGCACTTCATGAAGAATTCAGGCGGAGATTATGTCAGTTTCTTTTTAGTTTCAATTCCCATTTACATTTAATTTGCAGACCCATTTGATAATAATTACCATTGCGCTTCGTTAACAGTTTACATATATTGCGATCACACCTAATTGGAAACCTAATCAGATCAATAATTTGTAAAGGACTCTACCCTCGTGAAACGATTTGCACAGACGTCTCTGGCCCTTGCGGCATCCACGTTTTCAGCCCACACCTTCGCTCAAAGCACGGTAGAGCTGGCTCCTTTGGTGGTAAGCGCTTCAGGTATTGAACAAAAGATAACCGATGCGCCCGCCTCAATTACCGTTATTCAGAAGGAAGAACTGGACAAGAAACCGTATGTGACACTTCTTGACGCAGTGCGGGAGGTAGAAGGCGTTGATGTCGGCGAAACAACCGACAAAACTGGCCAGGGCGGTATTAGTATTCGGGGGATGGGTGCCGAATACACACTGATTCTTATTGATGGGAAGCGTCAAAACAACGTTGGAGACATCTACCCAAACAACTTTGGCGGCAACCAGTTCAACCATATTCCTCCCAAGGAAATGATCGATCGGATTGAAATTATTAGAGGGCCTGCCTCTACTCTTTACGGGGCTGATGCTTTAGGTGGTGTTATCAACATAATCACCAAAAAGATTGGTGATACATGGAGTGGCTCTCTCTCTCACAGCCAGACTCTCGAAAGTGACAGCGATTTTGGTAACGATGATACAACCGAATTCACTGTAGCCGGGCCGCTGATCAAGAACCGCTTGGGCCTCAGGTTACGAGGCAGCCTTTACAACCGCGATGCCTCAAACCCTCAGTACGAACCAGGAATTGATCCCAATGGAAACCAAGTGCCCCGAGAATTAGGCTTCGGCAGTGGCGGGCGCACCGTGGATAACGAGAACACCAACCTGGGTGCGCGTGTAGACCTTCGAGTAACAGACAGACAAGATCTGACGTTTGATTTTGAGACCTCTAGCCAGACATACGACAACAAACCCCAAGATGGCAACAATCCTCTCGGTACCACCGATAGTGTAGACCGACTGCCCCGCGCTGGTTACGCTCAAAATCAGGAATTCAACCGCGAGCAAGCCTCTATTCGCCATCAAGGCTCCTGGGGCTTTGCTAACAGTGACATTTCACTGCATCACATTGAAACCAGGAACGACGGGCGCACTTTGCCACTTACGGCTCTGGAACGCTTGGAATATGACCAACTAATCGCCAATGGCGCCACCGATCAGCAAATTTCAGACACCTTGCTGCCACGGCCAAAACGTATTCTGGAAACCCGACAGACAACGCTGGATCTGAAATTTGACTCGCTGGTGGGTGACCACCTTCTTGTATACGGCGCCCAATACATGGATGCCGAAATGGAGGACGGCACCTTCGGGATGACTGGTAGCGGCTTCAGCGCCGGCAAAACACAACCCCACCGACAATGGGCTGTTTTTGCTGAAGACAACTGGGAGGTTACTCAGGACTTCTCGTTAACAGGCGGTGTCCGTTACGACCACCACAATATCTTTGGCGGCAACACTAGCCCGCGCTTGTACGGTAACTGGGACATAACACCAGAATGGACACTAAAAGGTGGTGTGAGCACTGGTTACAAAGCACCAAAAGCAAGCGATCTATTTGAAGGCATCACCGGCTTTGGCGGGCAAGGAACAAAACCATTCGTTGGAACGCCGGATCTAACACCAGAGAAAAGTGTAAATTCAGAGATTGCGATTTACTACACCCACCCAGAAGGCCATAACTTCAACGCCACGCTCTTTTCGAACCAGTTTAAAGATAAAATAGATAGCGGCGGCTCTATCCTGCATTGTGATGACTCAGGCGCTAACCCCAGCAACTGTGCCAACCTTGCGCCCGAGTGGAATCAACTGCTAGGTGACGGGTACGAATTTGGACAAGAGATCAATATCGATAGGGCCGAGATCAACGGGCTTGAACTGGCAGGCCGCTACTGGATTACCGACCCGCTTTCTATTCGGGCTAATTACACATACACAGATGCGGAAATCAAAAGCGGCGACAACAAAGGCGATCCACTGAGCGGGACAGCCAAGCACATGGCTAACGCGACGCTCGACTGGCAGGTAACCCCGGCATTTAATACGTACCTTACAGCAGAGCTAAGATCCAAGCGCTACACCAGTACCCCAAGAGGCTGGGATACTACCATTGAATATCCGGAGTTCTACAAGGATTACACTATCTTTCACCTTGGGGCGAGCTATAGAGTTAATGAACATCTAACCCTTAATGGCCGCATCAACAACCTGCTAGACGAAGATTTCACCAGCTACGAAACCGTATACACCACGGATGATGGCGGTGTTACCTACAACGCCAATTACATTGACGATTATAATATGAAGGCAAAAGCCAGGAATCTCTGGTTGTCTGCAACGTTAAGTTTCTAAGGCAGGAAATAGCGTTTTATATCGAACAACGCCCCTCTTTGAAGGGGCGTTTTCATTCTGGGGAGGCGCCACTTGCGGGATCAGACCTGGTAAAACTCGCGATACCAGTCCACAAAGCTGGCTATGCCCTGCTCCACGGAAGTTTCCGGTTTATAGCCCGCATCGTTTATCAAACCATCAACGTTTGCATAGGTAGCCTGCACATCGCCTGGCTGCATAGGTAGCAGGTTTTTCTGAGCTTTCTTGCCCGTTCGTTCTTCAATAATTTCGATGAAACGAGACAACTCTACGGGGTTATTACTGCCAATATTGTAAATGCGATATGGGGCTTTGCTGGTACTAGGGTCCGGAGCGGCCCCACTCCACTCGGAATTACCAAGGGCCACTTTATCAAGTGTGCGAATAACGCCTTCTACAATATCGTCAATGTAGGTGAAGTCTCGCTTGTGATTGCCGTGATTGAACACATCAATCGGCTCGCCGGCTAGAATCTTTTTGGTGAAAATAAATGGGGCCATATCGGGGCGGCCCCAAGGCCCATACACTGTAAAGAACCGCAGGCCAGTGGTGGGTAGGCCGTACAGATGACTATACGTGTGGGCCATCAACTCATTGGCTTTTTTAGACGCAGCATACAGACTAAGCGGGTGATCCACGTTGTCGTCAACGGAAAACGGCATAGCTTCGTTAGCACCGTATACGGAACTGCTCGAAGCGTACACCAGATGCTTCACATCGTTATATCGGCACCCTTCGAGGATATTCATGAAGCCAACAATATTGGCATCCACGTAGGCATTCGGGTTTTCCAGCGAATATCGCACACCTGCCTGTGCGGCAAGATGTACGACACGCTCGGGGCGATACTTTTCGAAGATCTCTGACATCACAGAACGATCTGCGATGTCCTGGCGCACTTCTGTAAAGCTGGCATGACCAGTAAGGCGTGCCAACCGAGCTTCCTTGAGACTTACATCGTAATAGTCGTTAACGCTGTCAACGCCGATCACCTCGTCTCCCCGCTCAAGTAACCGGTGCGCCAACTGCGCACCGATGAACCCGGCAGTGCCCGTTACCAGAATCTTCAAGTCTATCGCTCCCTTTAAGGGCTTTACAGGTTCGGTGCTTTAAAACGTAACACCTGCACTGATAAACGGCCCGTCAATTTTAACATCGAATACGTCGCTGCCGTCTTCATAATCTACGGCGATTTGGCGGTAGCCTGCGCGCAACTGAAGTAACGAAATGCTGTACTGGCCATACACGTTAAAATCACGCATGGAGTCGCCATCAAAGGCAATGAAATTGCCTTCAGCGCCAACGGATACGCCGGTCAATGGCAGGTCAAAGCGGGCAGCGACATAGCCTAGTGGTAAAATGGCATCCGCTTTAGTCACACTGGACTGAGCAGCGTTCTGCACGAGCAGCTCACCTGAAAAATCACGCACTGTGAGGCCCAAATCGAGGTTTACCCAGTTATCTAAAATCTCGTAATACAGGGTAAGGTCAAGTTGCTCCAAGTCGAGTTCTGAGCGTACATCGCCAGCATCCACCCCATCATATTGACTATCGAGCGCACCGTTACCACTTTGCTGAATCAGCGTATAGGCCAGGCGCACGTTAGGCAGCAAGGGCACCGGGTGCTCCAGGTAAATGCTGGCGTTTGCGTTGCCATCGTCTTTCAGTCGCAGTTCATCATCCACGTCAACCGCATTATCGCCATTGGCAACGTTGCCGGACAAATCGGAATCCCAGTAGCTCACACTAGCGCCCAAGCCAACAATATCAGCCTGGGCAAAGGGGGTGGCCAGAATCAAAGAACTGCCTACCGCAAGGGTCAGTTTACGCATAATGCACCTGTATCATTTTGTCTGTTTGGATCTATCGCTAATGATCAGTTGAAGTTGATGCCAAGACGGCGGCCAACCTCTTCATAAGTTTCGATAACGTCGCCCAGCCCTTGGCGAAAGCGATCCTTGTCCATCTTTTTCCGGGTTTCCTTATCCCAGATACGGCAGCCGTCTGGACTGAACTCATCGCCCAGAACAATCTCTCCGCCGCTACGCCCGAATTCCAGCTTGTAATCCACCAGTAGCATTCCGGCTTCATCAAACAGGTTTTTCAGTACGCTGTTTACCTTGTAGGTCAGCTCTTTCATACGTGCAAGCTCGTCTTCACTCGCCCAATTGAAAGTAACCGCTAAAGACTCATTAACCATTGGGTCGTGCAGCGCGTCGTCTTTCAAAAACAACTCATAGGTTGGTGGGGTGAGCTCCAGCCCCTCCTCCACGCCTATGCGACGGCACAAGCTGCCAGCCGACACGTTCCGCACCACACACTCTACCGGAATCATATCCAGCTTTTTAACGAGTGATTCGGTAGCACATAGCAAACCTTCAAAGTGCGTTGGCACACCCGCAGCTTCCAGCTTTTCCATGATGAACCCATTGAACCGGTTATTCACCATTCCTTTTCGGTTGAGCTGCTCTTTCTTTTCGCCGTCAAATGCCGAGGTATCATCCCTAAAAACAAGAACAAAGCGTTCCGGATCGTCGGTGCAGAACACGGATTTGGCTTTGCCAGCGTATAGTTCTTCGCGCTTTTCCATCATATGTCTCCGAAACAGAGGCCCGCATTGCGGGCGCCCTTTCTTAATCAGTATAGGTAATCGAACAGCCTTGTCAGCAGATCTTCAGCACGCCTATCACCGGTGTAACCTTCGGCTTCTTCAGCGGTCACCCGCACCTGGCCATCGCGTTCAACCAGATTGATCGTGTGAGTATGGCGGGCCTTTTCTTTATCGCTGAACCAACTGAACCAGCCGGGATCGCGCTCATCGGCAGTGCGGGCATCGACAAAGAGCCAGCCTTCGCTGCGGTTGAGATCAACTACGTCAACGTTCGATTCGATGAGCGACCGGTTAACCTCGGCCCACGAGCGGCCGTAGTCGAGATCCATTTGGATGGCTTGCACTTTATCATTCTCACTAACAAGCTTAACCAAAGGCTTGGCGACCATACCCGACGCTGCACGAGAGAATGACTTGCTCTCTTCACGGGCTTTCAAAAACTCCCCAAGATCGGCAAGAAGGCGTTTTTGCAACCCGAGCTGCTCGATTGAAGGCTCAGAAATACCGCGCCATGAGATCAGCTCACTGGGCCAAGGCTCGCTTTCTTCCGCCGTTGTGTCCGATGTGAGCTTGCGAACTTGGATTTCGGTGGTTTTACGGCGAACACCAGGAGCTATGCGAACCTGCAACACCGTTTTAGGCTCGGCAGTCGTTGCTTCTGCGGGCTCACTGGAAAGTTCAAGAAGCTCACGCGCGCGCATGCTGAAATTGGCCAACTCACTTTGCAGCACGCCCAGTTGCGGGTTGTCGTGTGCGACACCTAGGTTCTGCTCGTTCATGTAAGCCGTTACGGCAGGCCAAATGCGCCCCGGCACATCGTTTACCAGTAACCAGGCTCGACCATCCAGTTCCTCGACCACATAATTTTCTTCGAGAATTTCCGAGGTCATATCCGGCGGCCGAGGAATATCGGACGGATACATCTGGCTGGCGTCTGCCGAATTTACCGAACGAATCGGCATTACCTGGGAAAAACGGGACGAATCCGCCGTTTCTGGCAGCGTTAGGGAGTCACCTTCCTTCTCGTTCACATAACGTTCGGAGCGATCTTCGATCAAGCTACAACCGGACGTCGCGACAGCGAGCAATAGCCCGGATGTGATAGCCAAGGGTCGAAATGCAACAAACTTACGGGTTCTTGAAAGAACCGGCATCGGCCTACTCTCTGTGTGGGAGTGTTTCAGGGTTGGTGGCAGCAAACTCAGAGCACACCCGAGGCTTTCATAGCTTCTTCAAGTTCGGCGTGGAATTTTTCGCTGAACGGTGTCAGCGGAAGCCGTATACCTTTCCCCATCATGCCCATACGCTGAAGCGCCCATTTAACCGGGATAGGATTTGCCTCTAGGAATAACTTGCGGTTCAAAGGCATTAGAAGCTCATTCAACCGCTCTGTTTCTTCCCGGTTGCCCGCAATGGCCGCGGCGCATAACTCGGACATACCTTTTGGCGCCACGTTAGCGGTAACCGACACATTACCTTGAGCGCCTGCCAGCATCAGCTCAGCTGCGGTGGCATCGTCACCAGAATAGACAGCCAGGCGACCGTCAAGCGCGTCTATCAGTTCTGCACCCCGAGGAATATTGCCGGTGGCATCCTTGATGGCAACAATGTTTGGAATATCGGCCAGGCGCAGAACGGTTTCGTTTAGCATGTCGCAGGCGGTGCGCCCAGGCACGTTATAGAGCATTTGGCTCAGGCCCGGCACGGCTTCTGCGATGGTTTTGTAGTGCTGATACAGGCCTTCCTGAGTCGGCTTGTTGTAATAAGGCACAACCAGCAGACAGGCATCTGCACCAAGCTTGTAGGCTTCGGTGGTCAACTCAATGGCTTCACGGGTGCTGTTACCGCCACTACCAGCAATAACAGGAATCCGCCCGTTAACACGTTTGATGATATGGCCAATTACCGTGCAGTGCTCTTTCTGATCGAGCGTTGCGGATTCGCCAGTGGTTCCCACAGCAACGATACCGTCTGTACCGTTCTCCAGATGAAAGTCCACCAACTTGTCCAGATCCTCCCAGTGAATGTCACCGTTTGGATGCATGGGCGTGACCAGTGCAACAAGGCTACCCGTAATCATAAAAGCTCCGTCCGAATAAAATGGATATGGTAATGTTGGGCACGAACCGACACAAGGAAATTAAATTACACCTTATCTGGAGCGGTTGAAGGAGCAGGCCCCTTCACCGGCCAAGCAGAGAACACCGCTTTCAGCATAGTCGCCAACGGAATGGCAAAGAAAACGCCCCACAAGCCCCAGATACCGCCAAAGAATAGCACCGAAATGATGATCACAACGGGGTGTAGATTGTTCACCTCTGAGAAAAGCACAGGAACCAGCACGTTGCCATCCAGGGCTTGAATGATTCCGTAAATCACCATTACCCAAATGAAGTGACTGCCCCAGCCGAAAGCAAACAGTGCAATCACTGCAACCGGAATGGTAACCACAGCAGCGCCAATGTAGGGAATAACCACACTCAGGCCAACCAAAAGTGAAAGCAGTGCCGCATAAGGTACGCCCATGAGTTTAAGCGCGATGTAAGTTGCGCCGCCAACTATCAGAATTTCCAGAGCTTTCCCCCGCACATAGTTGGCACACTGTAAGTTCACTTCATGCCAGATTCGCAGCATCATTGGGCGTTGAGGCGGTAGCAGCTTGGAAATAGCGCCAAGCAAAACCTCCCGATCTTTCAGGAAAAAGAACACGAGAATCGGCACAAGCACCATGTATATCAACAGCGCAACCAAATCGGGGATGCTAGACAATGAGAACGACACCAGCCACTGGGTCATGTGCCCTACTTCCGTGTTTACCTGATCATAAAGGCTGCTAACCGACTGGGCTGAGATGATGTGCGGGTATTCTTCAGGCAGTAGCTCAAGATAGGATTGCAGCTCGCCGATGATACGAGGCGCCTCGCCGGCAAGGGTGCTAACTTGGGTCCAAATCAACGGCAAGAGACCGAAGATGAACCCCACCAGCACACCGAGAAATATCAGGAATACGCCGAGTATTGCCAGGCCCTCGGGCACGCCGAGAGTGTTAAGCCGGGTAACGAGCCCCTGCAAAATAAAGGCAACGATGAGAGAGGCGATTGCCGGTGCAAGCATGGCACCGAACCAGATCACAAAAATTGTGCCTATCACCAGAATCAGAAATAGAATGACAGCTTCGTCGTCTGAAAAGTATTTGTGCGCAAGACCGCGTAAAATTCTGACCATCAAGGACTCCGGAAATTAGCCGCCGCACTTTATCACAAAGCAGTACTGGCCATCAGTTTCTGAGGAATTCACCAAGCAGTGGCGGGACAACGCCAAAAAGGCCGGGATATCGCGAGCAGAGCCCGCATCAGTGGCAATCACCTCAAGCTCTTCGCCGGGAGACATGCCATTGAGCTCCAGTTTTGTTTTTAGTAGAGGCATTGGGCAACGAAGCCCAGACGTATCCAATGTACGATCAGCCATAAAAAAGATGCACCATCACAAGACATGGAATTCGCAAGCCGGCATTATGCCCCCAGTGATACTGTATTGCATCACAATACCTGTTAATCCGCAGATCCGGATTTTCTACCGGAACTTCAACCATAATTTGCGGTAACAGGAACGGTCCGAATCAGGAGCACATAGCATTACATGATTAACGTTCTTACTGAGTTTCGCTGTTACCGAAAGCTGTCGATAGCCATAGCCTTGGCGTTTTCGCTGGCATTGAGCCCAGCCTCAACAGCACAAGAAACCCGACTACCAAACATTGGCGGAACCGGGGGCGGCCTTATTTCCGGGCAACAGGAAAGCGATATTGGGCAGCAGGTTATGGTCTCGATCCGTCGCTCTGCTCCGCGCATAACAGATCCGCTGATCTACGACTATCTCAGTTCCGTTATCTACCGGCTGGTGCCCTCGGCCCCCCTGGAAAACCGCAACCTCACCCTTGCACTGATTGATAGCCCCGCCATCAACGCGTTTGCGGTGCCCGGCGGCATTGTCGGCGTTAACGGGGGACTGTTTCTCAACGCAGCTACTGAGCAACAGTTCGCATCTGTGCTTGCCCACGAGCTTGCCCACTTAAGTCAGCGACATTTTGCCCGCAGGCTGGAGCAGCAGGAAACCAGCGCTCCGCTGACCATTGCCGGAATGATTGCTGGCATTGTGCTTTCTGCGGTGACGCAATCCGATATAGGCATAGCCGCCATCGCCGGAACCCAAGCCTTAGCGATACAGAACATGCTTGCCTATAGCCGGTCACACGAGCAGGAGGCAGATCGGGTGGGCCTCGATATTTTGGCAACTGCCGGATTGGATCCGCGGGGCATGCCTGAAATGTTTGAAATCATGATGCGGCAGAACCGGCTACAAGGAAACAACATGCCGGAGTACCTCTCAACGCACCCCCTGACGCAGAACCGTGTGGCCGATACCCGTAACCGTGCAGAGCAATATCCTGAGAAGACGATCCAAGACGCCCAAGAATATCATCTGATGCGTAGTCGCCTACAAGTGCACTATGCCGCTTCACCTGAAATTGCCGTGGACACCTTCGAAAACTACCTTAAGAAACCAGATGCCCAAAGCAATGAAGCAATCCGATACGGCCTGGCAACGGCCTACTTGAGTAACAATCAGTTTGAAAAATCGGCCGACATCATCAACGAATTACTAGCCAGCAACCCGGGGCGGATAACCTTCCAGGTCACACTGGCAGAGATCCGGATTCAGGAGAAAAAACTGGATGAAGCACGATCGCTTCTAAAAGATGCCCTTAGCCGAAACCCCGGCAACTACCCTATTACATCCACTCTTGCAGATGTAGAAATTGTAGCCGGTAATGGCACCCAGGCTGCAGAGTACCTGAAGCAGTTGGCGCGCAGAATGCCCCAGCAGGAGTATTTATGGCTGCGCTTGGCTGAAGCCGAAGGTATGGCCAGAAACATAGTAGGTGTTCATCGCGCAAGGGCGGAATACGACGCGCTCATGGGAGATCTGGAGTCAGCCCAGAGGCAGCTGAGACAGGCTCAGGAGAAGTTGCCAGCAGGCTCAGCCCAGCGACAAGTGGTAAGCGAGCGGCTGAACGAAATCATCAGCCGCCTTCAAATACGCAGGAACAGCTAACCTCAAGCGTTGCCTGCGGCCTTCAAGTTCATCCCTGCGGTGAAATCCAGCATGCGCCGCAGGGGTTTGAGCGCGGCCTCCCGGGTTTCCGAATCCACAAGCACTTCCTGATCGCCGTTTTCAATCACGTGAAGTAAGTTTTCCAAGCCGTTCATGGCCATCCACGGGCACTGTGCACAACTGCGACAGGTAGCACCGTTACCCGCTGTGGGTGCCTCAATAAGCGTCTTGTTGGGCGCCAACTGCTGCATCTTATAGAAAATACCGTTATCCGTAGCAACAATAAACTGCTGGTTTGGCAGGGTCTGCACCGCGTGAATCAACTGCGAGGTAGAACCAATCACATCTGCCATTTCAACCACGGCATCTGGAGATTCCGGGTGAACCAAAACAGCCGCATCCGGGTACAGAGCCTTGAGATCCTCTAAACCGCGATGCTTAAACTCTTCATGCACGATGCATGACCCATCCCACAGCAGCATATCGGCGCCGGTGGTTTTCTGCACGTAATGGCCAAGGTGCTTGTCTGGTGCCCAAAGAACCTTCTCTCCTCGGGTATCCAGATCCTCTACGATGGCCTGCGCACAGCTAGACGTTACCACCCAGTCTGCGCGGGCCTTTACAGCGGCTGACGTATTGGCATAGACCACAACAGTACGATCGCTATGCTCATCACAGAAGGCTTGAAACTCATCGGCTGGACAACCGACATCCAGCGAGCAGGTTGCCTCCAAAGTGGGCATCAAAACACGCTTTTCAGGGTTCAGAATCTTGGCGGTTTCACCCATGAATCGAACGCCGGCCACAACCACGGTTGAGGCGGAATGCTGATTCCCAAAGCGGGCCATTTCGAGCGAATCTGCCACACAGCCGCCGCTTTCCTCGGCAAGACGCTGGATGTCTGGATCCACGTAATAGTGCGCCACGAGCACGGCGTCCTTTTCCTTGAGCGCAGCCTTAATACGGGATTCAAGCTGCGTCTTCTCATCAGCGCTGAGCGGTTTGGGCTCCGCTGCATGGGCCAGGTGTTCCTGAACAAGGATTCGGTCTTCAGCTTTAGTCATGTACGGATACTCTCAGTTACTTTCCGCCGGCAGCTATTTTCCGCCAGTTACTTTCTGCGCCCGAGTATATCATTTCAAACACGGGTAGCACTGTACGGACTATACCGTGTCTCGCAAAATCCGCTTTGGCGATGGATAAACTAACAGGTAAAAAAAAAGGACTGCATTTCTGCAGCCCCTTTAAGCTTCAACTCTTTGACTCTTTAACTCTTCAAATCGCCAAATATGGTGGGTCGTGATGGATTCGAACCATCGACCAATTGGTTAAAAGCCAACTGCTCTACCAACTGAGCTAACGACCCAAAACTTGTGACCAGTGCCTGGAGACCCTGATCGATTCCGTGGCGGCTCAGAAACTGCCCCGAAATATCGATATGGTGGGTCGTGATGGATTCGAACCATCGACCAATTGGTTAAAAGCCAACTGCTCTACCAACTGAGCTAACGACCCAAGCGAGGCGCATATAGTAATGATTTTTCCCCGACGATCAACCCTTTCGCGCCATGTTTTTAAAAATTTTTCTAAAACGCCGCTCTCAGCTCTGACCAGAATCCAGGAATTTTTTGGCTAGCCGGGCAGCATCGCTTTCGGGATAGTCATTAACAACCTGTTCCATCTGGCGGCGAGCATCGGCTTTTTCATCCAGCCGATCCAGCGTTACGCCAAGTTTGTAGACAGCATCCGGCGCCTTGCGGTGATCCTCATAACGGGTCGCCACAATAGAGAACGCCTGACGAGCCTGCTCAAGCTGAGGTTTTACAAGATAAACCTCGCCTAACCAGTAATAGGCATTCACCGTTAAGTCCCCTTCAGGGTACTTGTCTATAAACTCGTAAAGCCGACTAATGGCTTCGTCGTATTTTTTCTGTTTATGAATAAGATCCTGAATAGCCCTGTATGTTTTGCGCTCTTCAGGCTCGGGCTGGCGATACTCTCGTATCTCAGCCGCACCCTTATCCTTTCCAGCTTTCTCACCCGAGGCCTCAGCGGCCTGAGGCTGGGCCGACATCTTCTCTGAAAGATCGAGAATGCGCTGATCCAGATCGATATATCGGTCTCTGCCCTGGTTCTGCAGGCGCTTGATAAGGTGTTGCTGCTCTTCAGACTCACCCTGAAGCCGCCGGACTTCGCCTTGAAGCTGCTGAATCATGTAGAAGAGCTCTGACGTGGCCTGGCTGGTATTGGCCTTACGCTGAGTCTCTGACTGTGCGGACGTAGATGATTGCGCCAGCGCTATTCCCGCCTGCCCAAGGGCAAGCGGGAAAATCACTGCCGCCATGAGCTGTTTTCTCATGGGGTTAACCTGATGTTGTATGTGCGTTTACTCGAATACGAGTTCCACACGGCGATTCTGTGCCCAAGAACTCTCTGACGAGCCCATAACCGCCGGCTTCTCTTCACCATAGCTTACGGTTTCCATTTGGCCCCGTGAAGCGCCATTCACGATCAGGAAGCGCTGAACCGCATTAGCACGACGCTCACCGATGGCCAAGTTATATTCCTTGGAGCCGCGCTCATCACCGTGGCCTTCAAGACGCACGTTTTGACCAGGATTGTTGGTCAGATAGCGGGCGTGAGCCATCAGTACATCGCGAGCTTCTGGCTTGATTTCGGAGGTGTCAAAATCAAAATAGAATGTGGTGATATCGCGCAGGGCTTCCTGTTCAGCTTGCTGCTGAGCTTCCATGCGCTCTTCTTCAGTCATTGAAGACGAAGAAATGCCATCTTGATCGCCACCACCATAAACGGTAGAACCTTGATCCTGATCAATGGGTGCAACATCGGAGTCGTAGCCGCCGTCATCCATGTTTTCACCGGTAGTGCTACAACCGGCGAAAAGGCCTGCGGAGAACAAAAGAGCAATTACTTTGGTTTGAGCTGACAACTTCATGGTTCATTCCTTTCCGTTGATTGACTTCAATTTCTGCCTTTTCGGTGAATGCTTTTGCAATCACTCACTACCGAACAATAGGCCCCCAGGCCGGATCGCGAACGTTACCTTCCGAGGCGGGTAGGCTGTACGCAGCGCCACCGTCTGAGGAGATGACGGTCAGTACGCTTTCACCACTTTGTTTGGTGGCATAAATCAACATGCGACCGTTTGGCGACACGCTGGGGGACTCATCGGATTCTGTACGAGTAAGGACCGTTTCCTCATCGTTTTTAAGGTTGGTACGGGCAATCAGGAACGCGCCATCTCGCTGATGCACGTAATACACATATTCGCCCTTGCTGTCTGGGCGCGGGCGCGCATTGTATCGGCTACCAAACGTGATGCGCCTTGGCTCAGCGCCAGGCTGCGCCATGTAATAAATTTGTGGGCCACCAGAACGGTCTGAGGTGAAAAACACGCCTTCACCAGAACTATCCCAGGCTGCCTCAGTATCAATCGCCCAGTGACTGGTCAGTTTTGTCACTTTCTGGGTTTGAAGGTTCATTTTGTAGATCTCAGCGTTACCGTCTTTCGATAACGTCATTAGCAGCGACTGCCCGTCGGCCGACCAGGTCGGCGCCGAGTTCAGTCCACGAAAATCCGCGACTTTTGTACGCTGACCAGTGCGGAGCTCGTGCACGAATATGGCTGGCTTGCCGGATTCAAACGACACATAAGCCAGCTTTTTACCATCTGGCGACCAAGCCGGTGACATAATAGGCTCTTTGCTTTCAAGGCGGATTTTGGCGCGTTTTCCGTCTATATCACTCACCTGCAACCGGTAACGGGCTTCTCCGTTTGCCCTATCAAGCGTCACGTAGGCAAGCTTAGTGGAGAAGGCACCAGGAACGCCCGTAATGGCTTCGTATACTTTGTCGCTGACGTGGTGGGCCAGTGACCGAATATTTGAAGCTGGCGCTGCAGCGGTTTCGCCAAGAATCCGTTCTTCACGGTTAACATCAAACAACTCATAACGAGCTTCCACACGGTCACCATTACGGGTTAGCTCGCCTACCAGCACGTACCGCTGCCCAAGCATTCGCCAATCCCGGAAATATATATCTGAACGCTTTGATGGCAGGCTCAGCATCTTCTCAGGGGATAAGGGGCGAAACTCGCCACTCATTGCCAAATCGGCCTGAACAATGCTACTCAATTTGTCTCCAGATGGCATGCTGCCACTCTCTGAAAACGGCACCACTGACAATGGAATAGCAGAATCAGCGCCTTCGGTAACACGGATCAGCAATTCAGCCTGAGCAGTGGTAGCTGCCAGAAGCATCAGAGCAACCGCAGCATAAAACGTCTTTAATAGACTGAAAGAAACTTTCTGTATCATGGCGTTACCCGCTTCCTTATCTCAATCTGCGAGGATTGAATTCAATCGTGAACTGGCGAAAATAGGCTTCAAACGCGTCCCGTTCAGACGGCACCGGGTACCGATTTAAAGACTTCACCGCGCCCAATGCAGAGTTATCAAACGCTGTGTTTCCGCTACTGGCCATCACTTTCACACTGACCAACTCACCGGTTGGTAGCAACGTAATCTGCAAACGTACTGTCATCTCTTCGGTTGCAGAAGACGGAGGAAACCAAGCCTGGCTCAGCTTCTCACGAATCATCGCTTGGTATTTCTCACTCTCCGACAGCATCCGTGCCTCGTTGGCCTTGGCCGCCGCGGCCTGTTTTCTGCGCTGTGCTTCTTCCGCGCGGGCTTTTCTAGCCTGATCAGCCTGCGCCTCCAGCTGCTGTTCCTGCAGTCTGCGCTCAGACTCTAGCCGCTTCCGTTCGGCTTCCTTACGAGCCTGCTCTTCCTTTTTCTTGCGTTCGGCTTCTTCGCGTTTACGTTGCTCTTCTTGGCGCCGCTTTTCCTCTTCAGCTTTTTTCTGGGCAGCTTGCTGTCGCTGTTTTTCAGCTTCAGCTTCTGCCTTATTGCGCTCACGTTCTTTGGCTTCAGCCTCGGCCTTCTGGCGCGCGGCTTCAGCTTCACGCGCCTCTTGAACCTTACGCTCCTCAGCCTTAGCTTGCTTGCGCTTGCGTTCTTGCTCGTCAGCTTTTCGTTTAGCGTCTTCGCGCTTCTTCTGCTCTGTGGCCTTGCGCGCTTCTTCCTCTTTCTGGCGCTTTTGCGCTTCCGCCTGCTTCTGTTTCTCAAGCTCTTTCTGTTCTTGCTCTCGATCCGGTTGATCTACAGGCTCAACAACCGGGCTGGGCTCAGGCTTCTGCTGGGTAATAAGGCGAGCAGAAACGCTGTTGGGAGGTGGCTCATGGATAGGTGAAGACCATGACCAACCTACTAGGCCAACACCGGCAATAAGCAGGTGCAAAGCAATTGAAAGCGCGACTGGCGACTTCCAAGCCGGCGTTCCGGTACTGGTAAATTCCCGTTCGTGACCTGTCACAACAATTCCGCCCGCCCTGATCTCACGTTTCGTCCGGGAGCGTATCGGTAATCAGACCAACGCTGGTCGCCCCCGCACCCTGAAGAGCTGCCATCAAACGCACCACTGTGCCGTATTCCACATTTTCGTCGCCACGCACAAGTATGTCGCCGGATGTCCTTTGAGACAGGATTTTGGCTACCTGCTCACGAACTTCCGCAAGAGACATAGGATCACTACCCTTATCACCAACCTCGACATAATAGGCTCCGTTGGAATCTACCGACACGACAATGGATTCTACATCTTTGTCTGCCTGAATCGGGTCAGATGAAGTCTCTGGCAAATCAACTTTAACGCCTTGAGTGAGCATGGGTGCCGTGACCATAAAAATAATCAACAGCACCAGCATTACGTCGATATACGGAACGACGTTAATCTCCGCCATCGGCTTGCGCCGATTTTCGGGCATCATCCCCATACCTTTCATAGCACTGTGCTCCGGCTGCTAACGGTAAACGTCATTAGGCTGCGCCCTTATCAGCACTGTGAACACGGCGATGCAGAATGCTGGAAAACTCTTCCGCAAAGGTTTCGTAATTTTTCAGAAGCGCATCCGACTTGGTAGAAAACCGGTTATAAGCAATAACTGCGGGAATCGCGGCAAACAGGCCCATGGCGGTCGCAATAAGTGCTTCCGAGATACCTGGCGCCACAGTGGCCAGCGTAGCCTGCTGAACCTGTGCCAAACCGCGAAATGAGTTCATAATCCCCCAAACCGTGCCGAACAGACCAACATAGGGACTGGTAGAACCAACCGTCGCAAGAAACGGCAAATGAGTTTCAAAGCGCTCCTGCTCACGGGAAAACGCAACTCGCATGGCTCGCTGAGTTCCTTCCATGACAGCATCTGCGTCGCGGCTTTGCTGACGCAACCGCGAAAACTCTTTGAATCCGGCGCGAAATAACGACTCCATCCCAGAGAAAGGCGTTGGCTCGGCGCTCACTTCGCGATAGAGCTGCCCCAAATCCATGCCGGACCAGAAGCGCTCTTCAAACGCAAGCTGCGCTTGGCGGGCCTTGCGAAAAACCTGAAAGCGCTGAAAAATAAACGCCCATGACATTATCGATGCGGCGGCAAGTAGCAACATAACCAGTTGCACCAACACACCGGCATTAGAAACCAGACTCCAGACTGACAGTTCCGAATCCACCGCTTACTCCTGGCTTAGCTCGTGTTTTGTTTCAAAATGCTGCTTATTCTGTTCGAGCAGCTCTCGCATATTTTCTGGCAAACGCCTTGGTCGCCCGTTGTCGAGGGCTATGCAGGCAACTCTTACTTCCGCTTCGCACAACGGTTTTCCATCCCGTACCCGCACAACCCGCTGGCGAAACTTCATCCAAACTCGACCAAAGGCCACTGGCTCTGCGGTTACGGTAAGCTCATCATCAAGCACAGCAGGCGTGGCATAGTGAATCGAAAGTCGCTGTACAACATAACTTATGTTGTCCGCCATTCCCGCCCTGAGCCCTATTCCGCAGCTACGCACCCACTCTGTGCGAGCGCGCTCCATGTAATGGAGGTAGCGGGCATGAAAGACAATGCCGCCGGCATCTGTATCTTCAATGTAGACTCGCACTGGCCATGCAAACACGGCCGGAGCCACGCGGTCACTCAAAAGAGCCTCCCGCAGAATCCCGATTTTCCCTCACAATACCGAAGTGCTGATACGCATGGGATGTCACCATACGACCACGGGGCGTACGCATTATGTAACCCTGTTGAATCAAAAAAGGCTCAAGCACATCCTCTATCGTACCCCGCTCTTCACTGATCGCGGCGGCAAGGCTTTCAACGCCTACTGGCCCACCATCGAATTTTTCAATCATCGCCAGCAGTAACCGCCGATCCATATGATCAAAACCTTGGCCATCAACTTTCAGCATGTTCAGAGCCTGGTCTGCAATTCCTGCATCTATATGGCCGTTCGCCCGCACTTCCGCATAATCCCTCACCCGCCGTAACAGCCGATTGGCTATTCGGGGTGTTCCCCGGGAGCGGCGAGCTATCTCGTAGGCGCCTTCTTCATCAACATCAACGCCTGACAAGCGCGCAGAACGCATAATAATGTGCGTAAGATCCGCCGTATTATAAAACTCCAGGCGCTGCACAATGCCGAAACGATCCCGCAGGGGCGACGTTAATAAACCCGCGCGAGTGGTTGCGCCAACGAGAGTAAATGGTGGCAAATCCAGCTTGATGGAACGCGCTGCAGGCCCCTCGCCGATCATAATATCCAACTGATAGTCTTCCATCGCTGGATACAATATTTCTTCTACCACGGCGCTAAGGCGGTGTATCTCGTCAATAAAGAGAACATCGCCCTCTTCAAGGTTGGTAAGCATGGCTGCCAAATCGCCGGCTTTTTCAAGAACCGGCCCGGAAGTGGTTTTTATCGCCACCCCCATTTCATTGGCAACAATGTTGGCAAGTGTGGTTTTACCCAATCCTGGCGGCCCAAAAATCAGCACATGATCCAGAGCTTCTCGGCGCCCACGAGCCGCCGACATAAAGATGTCCATCTGCTCCCGTACAACGGGCTGCCCCACATACTCCGAAAGCAACGTGGGCCGGATAGCGCGATCCTGAACCTCTTCGTTGTCACCGGTCCGGGCTGAAATCAGTCGATCCGACTCAATCATTTACTCATCCGCTTATCGGGAATCAATAGACTGCCACTTGAAACCAAAAGTGACCCAATTGTACAAACAGCCCTGTGCGTGTCACGTTACGCTCTCTACAGGTTTGGTGCTATACAAGCGACATATTAAAGTCACGTCATCAAGCAGGAATCATGTTGCGCAAGGCCAGACGAATCAGGGCTTCGCTGGACATACCCTCTTCCGCCACCCTGGAAATCGCCCGCGCGGCCTCTTGAGGCTTATACCCAAGAGCAATGAGCGCAGCCTCCGCTTCGTCGGCCGGATTGTGTGAAGTAACTGAAGGCGCGGGCACGTCTGCTGCCGAGCCCTGCGTGTGCGCCGACCCAGATATAAACTGGCCTTCCAGCTGTTTGATGCGGTCTGCCATCTCAATCAACAGGCGCTCTGCCGTTTTTTTACCAACACCGGGAAGCTTCACTAGAGAATTGATATCACGCGCTTCAACACAGCGAATAAACTGCTGTGCATCCAGGCCAGACAATATGCCGATGGCCATTTTTGGGCCCACGCCGTTCACCTTGATCAGCAACCGGAATAGGTTCCGATCAAGCCCTGAGGCAAAACCAAACAGGCTTTGAGCGTCTTCGCGAACCGCAAAATGTGTATGAAGGGTAACTTCCTGGCCGGTTTCTGGCAGGTTAAAGAAGGTGGTGTAAGGGATATCAACTTCGTAACCCAGGCCACTGCACTCAACTAGCGCCTGCCCGGGTGACTTTTCGACCAGAATACCTCGGATACGACCTATCAAGGAAAGCCTCCTGTCGCTCCTCAGAGCAGTTTATTGTTGTCGCACACGCCCGCTGCGCGCTTTACCCGCAGCGCCTGCAACTTTCAAAATGCTTTGATTCATGTGCGCATGGCACAGGGCGATGGCCAAAGCGTCGGCGGCATCTTCCTGGGGTTTGCGGGAAAGTGACAGCAACACCTGAACCATGTGCTGTACCTGAGATTTTTCAGCTCCGCCCTTGCCCACCACTGCCTGTTTAACCTGCCGTGCAGAGTATTCGTGCACAGCTAACCCGCTGGTGGCGGCACCTACTATAGCAGCACCACGGGCCTGACCAAGCTTGAGCGCGGAATCTGGGTTGCGGGCCATGAACACCTGCTCAATAGCAAACTCCTGTGGCCGATATTCATCGATCAAACTCACCAGGCTTTGAAAGATGATTTTCAGGCGCTCCGGCATGGGCTTTTCACCCATGCGGATACAACCGCTGTCGATATATTCTATGTGCCGGCCTTCGGCACGGATAATCCCGTAACCGGTGATTCTTGAGCCGGGGTCGACACCTAGAATAATCGCCACATCAGTGCCTGCTTACTTTTCTTCGGCTTCTGAAGCCTGATCGTCAGCCGCTTTTGCCGGCTTTTTACGTAGGCGAATGTTCAGCTCACGCAGTTGCTTCTCGTCCACTTCACCCGGTGCCTGAGTCATCAAGCAGGTTGCGCTCTGGGTTTTCGGGAAGGCGATCACATCACGAATGGAGCTGGCGCCAGTAAGCAGCATAATGAGACGATCCAAGCCCAAAGCCAGGCCACCATGTGGCGGGCAACCGTACTTGAGAGCATCAAGCAGGAAGCCGAATTTGGCGCGAGCCTCTTCCTCGCCAATGCCCAAAATGCGGAGCACTTCCTGCTGCATTTGCTGGTTGTGGATACGAATAGAACCACCACCCAGCTCGGTGCCGTTAAGAACCATATCGTAGGCGCGGGACAAAGCCGTTGCCGGGTTCGACGCCAGCTCTTCCGGGCTGCAGCTAGGCGCGGTGAACGGGTGGTGAATGGCGGTAAACCCGCCATCAGGCAGTTCTTCGAACATTGGGAAGTCCACAACCCACATGGGCGCCCATTCCGAAGTCAGCAAATTCAGATCATGGCCAACGCGGATGCGCAGAGCGCCAAGAGCTTCATTTACAACTGTGGTCTTGTCGGCGCCAAAGAACACAATATCGCCGTCCTCGGCTCCCGTGCGTTCGATAACGGCCATGGCAACATCATCGCCAAGGAACTTCACGATTGGCGACTGCAGGCCTGCCACGCCCTTGGCCAAATCGTTCACCTTGATATAGGCCAGACCTTTCGCACCGTAAATACCAACAAACTTGGTGTATTCATCGATTTTCTTGCGGCTCAGCTCTCCGCCTTTTGGTACGCGCAGAGCAGCAACACGCCCCTTCGGATCCTTGGCTGGGCCGGCAAATACTTTGAAATCGACGCCGGCGACCAGGTCACCCACATCTTGAAGCTCAAGCGGGATACGCAAGTCTGGCTTATCGCTTCCGAAACGATCCATGGCTTCGGCGTGCGACATACGCGGGAATGTCGGCAACTCGACATCCATAACGTCTTTGAACAAAGCGCGAATCATGCCCTCGTTCAGGTTCATCAGGTCTTCTTCGTCAACGAACGACGCTTCGATATCCACCTGGGTAAACTCAGGTTGACGATCTGCACGCAGATCCTCGTCACGGAAGCACTTTGCGATCTGGTAATAGCGATCGACACCAGACACCATCAGCATTTGTTTAAACAGCTGGGGCGACTGCGGAAGCGCGAAGAACGACCCTTCATGAGTACGGCTTGGCACCAGATAGTCACGGGCACCTTCAGGCGTGGCACGAGTCAAGATGGGTGTTTCCACATCCATAAAGCCGTTGCTGTCCAGGTAGTTACGGATATAACTGGTTACCCGTGAACGGAACCTTAGCCGGTTCAGCATTTCTGGGCGGCGCAGGTCGATGAAGCGGTAACGCAGGCGAACGTCCTCACCTACATCTACGTGCTCATCCAGCGGGAAGGGAGGCGTGGCTGCGGCGTTCAGAATGGTCACTTCTTTACCCAGCATCTCAACCTGGCCCGTAGGCATGTTGCTGTTCTCAGTGCCAGCAGGTCGACGACGCACAAGGCCTGTTACCTTCACCACAAATTCGCTGCGCACTTTTTCTGCCAGCGCAAAGCTTTCAGGGGTATCCGGATCGATCACAACTTGGGAAATGCCATCCCGGTCTCGCAGATCCAGGAAGATAACCCCACCATGGTCACGGCGGCGGTGTACCCATCCGCAGAGTGTAACTTCCTGATCAATGTGAGATTCGTTGATCCCACCGCAATAATGACTGCGCATACCGGTTCCCGTAGTGTCTAATGTTTACGTGATTGTCTGATAAATCTGGCAAGCAATCGGGCGTATAGAGCCTACCGAAACACGCTGTAAATACGTCCATGTACGCTCGGCTCCGCCATCCATGGCTCCGCACGGTTTCGGTAGGCTCTATACGCCCGCTTGCCCTAAATTCGATCTTGGCCCGCCAAATAAGCAGGAACCATACTGTAAAGGCGCACCATTATAAACAGTTTGGCGCCGGAAATCAGGCGTGTTTGCCCCAGAATAAAAGGGTTCGGGTGACTACCGGAAGGCAGATCGCTAGAATGCAGCGTTCATGTATTACTGGAGCCGCAATCTTGTCAACAAGAGCCGAACAGAAACTTCTCACCCGGCGCGCCCTAATGGATTCTGCCCTCGCCCAGTTGAGCGCGGATCGCGGTTTCGGGAGCCTAAGCCTGCGGGAAGTGGCGCGGGAAGCCGGAATTGCGCCAACCTCTTTCTATCGCCACTTTGCAGATCTTGATGAATTGGGGCTGGTACTGGTCGACGAAGGCGGCGTAGCTTTACGGCAGCTTATGCGTCAGGCGCGCAAGCGAATTGCCCGGGATGGCAGTGCTATCTCTACCTCTGTAGAAACCTTTATGGAGTATCTTGGCAATAATGCCAACCTGTTCCGGCTAATGCTTCGGGAACGCACCGGTGGCTCAAAACCATTCCGAACGGCCATTAAAGCTGAGATTGATCACTTCGTGACGGAGCTTGCTGACGATTTGCGGCGCCTTGCGGATGAACAGCGCAAACCGTTATCTGAAGCCAGGCTGGTTGCCGAAGCCATGGTTACACTGGTATTCAACCAAGGGGCGGATGCTTTGGATGGAACGCCAAAAGAGCGGGAAGAGCTGAAAGCCAAGCTTAAAACCGAGCTCAGGATGATTTTGATTGGTTCTCAACGGCTAGCCAAGCATGCATCAACCCGTTAATTAGAGGTAACCAGTTAACACTCAGGCAACGCCTAGCTCAGCCAACACAGGCGCAAGAGACCGCTTGGCTTTTGCAAGCCGGTCGTCGTCATAAGGAACCGGTGACTGCTTCCCCCACACAGGGCCGGGCCAGGCAGGGTCACCTTCAAAGCGGACAATGTGATGCAAATGCAGCTGGGGAACCATGTTCCCAAGTGCCGCGACATTCATTTTGTCGCCACCGAACGCGTCCATCATGCCACGGCTGAGCGCCGAGGATTCCTGCATCAGCACTTGTTGCTGTTCCGCGTTTAACTCGTAAATTTCGCGAATACCCGCAAATGCTGGTACCAGCAATACCCAGGGCCAGGTCTGATCATTCATCAGCCGAACTTCACATAAACTGCTCCGACCAAGACTGATGGTATCCGCCGCCAGCCGTTCGTGAAGCTGGTAGTTCTGATCCTGGCTCTGAGTCATCTCTGCGCCCTTACGATTGAAACTGGTTACGGCCGCGACCAATAGCGTAGTAAATCAGATCGTGACGGGCCAATACTTCCGGGTCGTAGAGGTTACGACCATCGAACACAACTGGCTCGTTCAAGGCTGATGCAATGGCTGAAAAATCTGGCGAACGGAACTCTTTCCACTCGGTGCAGATCGTCAATACATCGGCACCCCGTAACGCTTGCTCCTTGGTTCCGCACAGCGCTAAACCTTCATGATCGCCGTATATACGCTGGGTCTCTTCCATGGCCTCCGGATCAAACGCTTGCACTTTCGCGCCGGCCTTCCAGAGCTTCTCCATCAGCGTACGGGCTGAAGCTTCGCGCATGTCGTCTGTATTTGGCTTGAACGCCAACCCCCAGATCGCCACCACTTTACCCTGCAGATCACCACCAAAATAGTGGCTAATCTTGTCGAAAAGCACATGTTTCTGAGCGTAGTTAACCGCCTCTACAGCATTGAGTATGCGCGCATCATAGCCAAAATCGCTCGCCGTACGTGCCAGCGCCTGCACATCTTTAGGGAAGCAAGAGCCACCGTATCCACAACCAGGATAGATAAAGTGATAACCGATGCGTGGGTCCGAGCCGATACCACGACGAACCGCTTCGATATCCGCACCCAAGCGCTCAGCCAAGTTCGCAATCTCGTT
The DNA here is from genome assembly GCF_052094685.1 of Marinobacter sp. Lineage (GTDB taxonomy): Bacteria > Pseudomonadota > Gammaproteobacteria > Pseudomonadales > Oleiphilaceae > Marinobacter. The sequence continues at coordinate 5,505 of NZ_JBQDKB010000017.1, read as the reverse complement.
CATGAAGCTGATTTTAGTGGCCAGCAAGGAGTTGGCTGCGTACTTGGTTAGCTCCGCAGACCGGATATCCATAAAGATCATGCGATCATGGCTGCGGTTGAACGGGTAGTACACTTCCCGAAGTACATCCGAGGCTCTATCACTGTCGGTGCCGATAATAATGCGATCCGGCTTCATGAAGTCGTTAATCGCCGCGCCTTCCTTCAGGAACTCCGGGTTGGAGACCACATCAAACTCAAGCTCCAGACCACGGCTATCGAGCTGCGCAAGAACGGCTGCTTTGACCTTATCACCGGTGCCAACTGGCACTGTGGATTTGTCCACAATGACTTTATAGTCATCCATGTGTTGCCCGATGGACTTGGCTACAGCCGTTACATACTGCAAGTCAGCTGAACCGTCTTCATCCGGCGGCGTGCCTACAGCGATAAACTGGAGCGTGCCGTGCTGCACGGCTTCGCGCACATCGGTTGTGAACGCCAGGCGCCCGGCTTCCACCGTGTGCTTTACGATGTTATCGAGCCCAGGCTCATAAATGGGGATTTGGCCATTTTTCAGCTTGTCGATCTTTGCCTGATCAACGTCCATGCAAAGTACGTTATGACCAACATCAGCCAAACAGGCCCCTGTAACCAGCCCGACATAACCGGTACCAAAAATCGTTATCTTCATCCTTCAAATCCCGATATTTATGATATTTAAAAAAGATTTTTACTGGCTAACCGCAGTTTTTTTCTTCTGCCAGATTGCCTCCCAGGCCAACGCAGTGCCAACAATCGTTTCCAGATCGTCGTAGACAGGCTGCCAGCCCAGGGTCTTTTTAATCAGTGTATTGTCTGCCATTAACGCGCCAGGGTCACCGGCACGGCGGCCAGCTTCAGCGGCCGGGAAATCAACGCCAGACTGCTTGCGTACCATGTCTATCACTTCCCGCACGGTAAACCCGCGGCCATAACCACAATTCATGACCTTTGATTCACCACCGCCGGCCATGTAATTGAGCGCCATGACATGGGCACTGGCAAGGTCTTCCACATGAATATAATCACGAACACAGGTACCGTCGCTGGTATCGTAATCCGTACCAAAAATGCTCATACCGTCACGCTGCCCGGTCACACATTCACAGGCTACCTTGATAAGGTGGGTCGCTTCGGGGGTTGCCTGGCCGAGCAAGCCTTCCGGGTTAGCACCCGCCACGTTAAAGTAGCGCAGCACAACGTAATTCAGGTCAGAAGCGGCTGCGAGATCCATGATCATCCGCTCGCTCATCATCTTGGATGCGCCGTAGGGATTAATCGGCGCAAGCGGCAGATCTTCCGTAAGAACCGTTTGCTCGGGCGTGCCATAAACCGCTGCGGTAGAAGAAAATACCATGTACGGCACTTTGTACTTATCGACAGCTTTAAGCAGATTCAGAGTGTTGCGAGTGTTATTGCTGTAGTACTTAAGCGGGTTGGTAACGGACTCTGGAACCACAATATTGGCCGCAAAGTGCAGAACCGCTTCAAAATCATATATAGAGAAGACCTGATCGATGTCTTCCTCGTTCGCCAGATCGCCTACCACCAGCTCACCCGCAGTCACTGCCCAGCGGTACCCCGTGGAAAGGTTGTCAAACACCACAATATCGTGGCCGGCCTCAGCCAGTTGGCGCACCACATGACTTCCGATGTATCCGGCACCGCCGGTAACGAGTACTTTCATGCAGACCTACTCCTTCCCTGAATCCTGTTTGCGCCGCTGCCGGATTTCGGCCCGCCGGCGGCTGAAAAAATCGCTGATTATCTGGCTACAGTCATCCTGCAGAATGCCATCCACTGCCTCAACCTGCCAGTTCAGGTGGGGCTCATCCAACGTTCGCCGTGCTGATTCTACCGCACCTGCTTTCGGTTCGCAGGCGCCGTAAACAAGCCGGCTAATACGAGAATGAACAATGGCGCCTACGCACATGGTGCAGGGTTCCAAGGTAACGTAAAGAGTGGCTCCACTCAGGCGGTAGTTCTCTACTTTAGCAGACGCATCGCGCAGCGCATTTATCTCGGCATGGGCTGTCGGATCACATCCGGTAATTGGCGTGTTAAAGCCCGCACCCAGCTCTTTGCCATCACGAACTACAACCGCACCGACAGGAACCTCACCTATTGAAGCGCCCTGGGCCGCCAGCTCTAGCGCACGAGCCATCCAGTATTCGTCGCTGTGTTCTATATCCGGCATTGTGACCGCTCTGCGTGAAGGCTTCGGTGTAGGTATTCTGCTGACGAGGCTGTAAAAGGCGATGAAAATACCATCATTCGCTTTTATTACCAAACGCAACGGGCTTAACCAGAAGCGGCAATACCACGGCGATAAATAGCAAACACACGAGGCGCATCCCGAACCATCTGCTCCATGTCACCAGAAATCAGCGACTGCATAATTAGGCCCTGAATGGTGCCAATAAAAAGCGTGACGGCAGCTTGGCTGTCCAACTCAGCAGACAGTTCATTTCGCAACTTGGCCGTTTCAAGTAGCGTATTCAAGCGCTCTGCATATTGCTTGAGAAGTGCGTGCGCAAGCCGCTTTGCAGGCGTCACTTTGGCGCCTTGAAGTTCGCCAAACAGCATACGGGGCGCCCCAGGGTGCTGAGAGACAAAGGCAATATGGGCCATAAACATAGCCTGCATTGCCTCAAGAGGAGATTCGACACCCTCGGCGGCCTTGTCGATTCGTGCCATAAGCCGTTCGGCAACCCACTTCATCACCGCTTGCCAGATAGCCTCTTTGTTCGGGAAGTGCCGGAACAACGCGCCCTGGGTCAGCTTCATGTGTTTGGCGATGGCTGCCGTTGTTATATCGCCGGGGTTTGTGGAGGCGGCAAGATCAATCACGGCCTCCACAGTTACGTTGCGGCGCTCCTCGGCAGGAAGGTTCTTTTGTCTGGTCTTATCCATGGTGTTCTCTCATAAACAAATCATACACCGATTGCTACCCGCATCAGGTGACTATTCGGCCTCGGCGGTCTCATCGCGAGTCCAGCCCCAGTCGTCAAACAACACATAAACAGCCGGAATCATCACGAGCACCAGCACGGTTGTGGCTAACAGGCCAAATACCACGGAAATCACCAAAGGTTTGATGGCTGCAGATTGCACACTGGTTTCGGCCAATAACGGCAGTAACCCGGCGATCGTGGTGGTCGAGGTAATAAGGATGGCGCGAAGCCTGTCGCGACTAGCCTGCCCTGCCGCAACAATCGCACTCATACCCTTTCGGCGATACTCCTTTATAAACTGCACAAGCAGGATGGAATCGTTAACCACAATCCCAGCAAGAGACGCTGCGCCGATCATGGATGGCATCGAGATGTACCAACCCAACAGAACATGCCCCCACAGCGCACCTACAAAAGCCAAAGGAATCGCTAACATAACAATAAATGGCTCCGCGTAACTGCGGAACTGAAAAGACAAAATCACAAATATGCCCAACAAACCGATCATCAAGCCGCGTGCTATAGAGCCGCCAGTTTCTGCCGAGCGGGCCACCTGCCCTTCAAATGCAACAGCAACGTTCGGGTGGCGTTGCTCGAATTCAGTCAGCCATTTACTGCGCATATCATTAACAACCGACTGGGCGCTCGCCTTCCCCGCATTTACGTTCGCCTGAACTGTAACCGTTCGCTGGCCGTCAACGCGGGTGATCATGGCCCAGCCACGCCGTTCGTGTATATCGACCACAACTTCCAACGGAACCTGCGCCCCGCTGGGCAGTAAAATGGTTTGATCGGCAAGATTATCCAGGCTAGATCTGTCGCTGAGGTTCTGGCGGACCAGTATGTCTATATCGTGCAGGCCAATACGCTGCGTATCGACGATTTCCCCAAGGAAAGCCGCACGTAGTTGCGAGGCGACCATCTCTGCCGTTAACCCAGTGGTCACGGCACCTTCCTTCAAGGTGAAGGTTCGTTGCGGTTTACCGGGGCGTAAATCGTCGATGATATTGTAAACGGCACCATAGCCGTTCAGATAATGGCTTGTTTCCAAGGCCGCTGCTTTGAGTTCATCTAGATTAAACCCCTGCAGGCGCACTTCAATAGGTATCCCAGCGGGGCCAAAACCCGGTTCTTGAATAATCAGGCTCGCAAGCCCGGGGATTTCACCAATCTGGTCACGCCAGGCAACCGTTAGCTCATCCAGTGTTAGAGTCCGACGCTCGGCACTCAACAGATCCACCATTACCGTCGCTACGTGGGCGCCAGCCTCCTGTGCACTTGGGTTATAGTTGAAGCGAACCTGTATGGATTTGACCAAGGCTTCCTCGCTAGGTTGCTCTGGCGTGAGTGCCTCATCGAGACGCAACATTGCATTGGAAATTTGTTTGGCAGCCTGCTCGGTGCGAGCCAGTGGCGTGCCTTGGGGCATTAAAAGCCGGGCTTCCAAAGTATCACCATCAAGATCTGGCATGGCTTCTGTACTTACATGGCCACCTGCCATAAAGCCCGCAGTACCCAGAAGTATAAGTAGCACAGCACCCAATACGGCATAGCGCCAGCTCACCGCTCTATCTGCCAAACGGCCAACATGCTCTTGAAACACATCAAAGCGCCGGTCAAAGGCTTCTCGGAACCGAGATCGGGTATCCGCTCGCAGTGATGTCACTGTGCCTTTTAAATGATGTGGGAGAATCCAAAGGGCTTCAATAAGACTGGCGAACAACGCGGCAATCAACACCACTGGCAATACTTCAAGCACGGCACCCAGCTCACCGGCAAGAAATGCCAGAGGAGCGAACACCCAAACGGTTGTCAGAAACGAGGACACGACTCCCGGCAACACTTGTAGCGTGCCGTCTACCACCGCGTTCAAGGGCGTAGCGCCCTTCTGTGCCTGAACGGCAATGTTATCGGCAATGACGACTGCGTCATCCATCACAATGCCGATCGCCATTAACAGCGCTACCAAGGTGATCATGTTCAGCGACAAACCAGTTAGACTCATCACAAAAAACGCACCCATAAATGCAACGGGCAAACCAAGCACGGCCCAAAGCGCAAGGCGTGGGCGGAAGAACAAACCCATTACCACGATAAGTAAGGCCAGCCCCGCAAGGCCATTACTCACGAGCATTTCCAGCCGATCGCGAACAATACTGGTCATATTCTGCGTGAGGGTTAGCTGTAATGCCCCGTCTATACGTTGGCGCTCAGCGTCCATCAGCGCTGTGAGTTCATCGAGCACATTCAACGAATCATCACGGAGTGTTTTACTGAGTTCCAGCACAATCGCGCGCTGGTTATTGAAGTAAATTTTTGCCTCGGGGCGCTCCCCGGTTTCCCGCAACGTTGCTATCTGGCCTAGGGTGAGCTCGCCTCCGCGACTGCTCGATACAACCACTACATCTGCAAGCTCTTGCAAACTGCGCCGCTGGTCGGTAAAGCGCAGTAAAATATCTCGATCTGCGGTTTCCAAAGTGCCTAGCAGCCTGTCGGACTTAACCAAGCAGTATCGACATGAGATAATCGGG